>JADHXS010000131.1 GCA_016782835.1 Phycisphaerae bacterium
TACACGATGGACAATGATGAAAGATTGGTGAATGGGAATGTCCCTCGGTCTGCAAGTGCCACCGTAAATTGGTGGGTTGCGGGCCCGCAGCGAATCGTCGGCAGTGGCTATATATATACCGGCGACAACGCGGCTTGGGGGGGGGAACAAAGATCACCGTGCAAGAAGAATGGAACGGCATAGAAAGAGGCTTGCTGTTTCCCTATGTCGGTAATGTTGATGCCTATCACTGCCCGGGTGATAACAGCGACAAACTCTATGCTGAGAAAATCATATGGCCTAACGGCTCATGGTGGAACAGTTATTCGACTACCGCCATGATGAATGGGGAAGAGTCTAAAGAAACCGCCTTAATTTACAATCCTGGTGCCACCCCTGGTGATTGGGATGAGAATGCGGCGCTCAAAATTACAGAAATTACATCCCCGGGCAAAAAAGTGGTCTTTCTCGAAAATGGTGATTGGCGAGGCTGGCTAATGGGGTCTTGGTTAATGAGATACGACGAGACTTCTGTTTCCTGTTCCTGGGTCGATCCGTTTGCAATTTGGCATGGAGATCAAAGTCCCCTTGGATTCGCAGACGGGCATGGAGAAATGCATCAGTGGGTCGATTGGACCACCAATCAGAATGCCCTGTTTACTCCAGGCAATCCCAACCCTCCTATGGCAGAGTATCCGATCGCTCTACCCGGAGAATCAGGGGATGACCTGGCACTCATGCGGCGGTCTTATATCCCGGGACGAATACACTAATTAACGACGAAAGTAATCTTAATTTTATCTTGGCTTTATAGGGTAAATCGGATTTTCTAATCTGTTTGTCGATTTCAGCCCTTAATTGTTTTACAGTTTTACCGACCGATTGCTTGATCTTTGGGGCAATTGCATGTGATGCAGTAATTACAAAGCCGCATGTTGTGACAATCAACACATTTCTTCAAACATCTTTTTTCTACCCCCCTATCCGATGTCGATTCTCGGGGCTGGATCCGGGGACTCTATTTCGGGAGCCAGTGTGAGTTTTGGGGCATTGTCATCGGCCGGCCGTGCAACCGGCTGGGGACGGATCGCAGCAGGTTTCGGGATATCGGCAGGCACCTGATCGGACTTGCGGGCGGAAAACTGGCCGCACCACGTGTTGTCATAGACCTTCGGCCAGTGAATATCCGTCTTGACCGTCCCGACCGCATTGATCTTGGAAATAAATTCACAGGGGTTCGGATGCGGCGCGTAGCGGCGGCACTCACCAAAGTTTTCAGCAGTTTTTTCGTAATACACGCAATGGGTACAATTCATTCCCTTGATCGGAGCGGGCATAACAACCTCCCTTCGCAATAAAGATGAACATTTCACGGCGGTCTTTCCATCGCTTTGGCCTTTGGCCGGAAGCGATGCCACCATTCGAATTATTTCGATTTAAAATCGCTTCTCTATACCGCCCTTTCAGGGCGTTTTTTGTGTTTTGCGTTTCCTTTCCCAGGGCGCTGCCCCAGGCTGTATTATCCCGGCCTTTCGAGCCGTTATTGAAAGCCGCCAAAGGCGGGTATTTTAAAAGCGTCGGCTGCGGATGATGGAAACGACCAGCCACAACCCCATGGCCATCGCCGTCACATAGCCCAGCACACCCAGCGTTTGCAGACTGACTAAACCGAGAACATCCCCGGCCTGCGGCACCAACAAACTGGAACCAATCAACAACGCTGCAATGATAACCGCAAACGCAATCCGGTTGGAGCTGTTATCCAGCGTTTGCTCGAGTTCTTCGAGGTGTTCGTGCTGGACGTGGATTTTAAACTTGCCGCGGCGGAATTTCTGGATGATCGCCCCGGCATCCTCCGGAAACCGCGCCGCCAGTTCTCCGGCACTGCGCGTCGCCTTGCGAATCTGACGGAACAGATTCTCCGGACGAATATCCTCCAGCGAAAATTTATGGGCATAGGGCTTGAGCGATTCGATAATCTGGAAATCTTTATCCAAATCGGTCGCAAACGATTCGATCGTCATCAGGCATTTCAGCATCAACGTAAAATCACGCGGGGCCTCCACCTGATGGCGGCGAATGACATCGAAGATGTGGCGGATAACCTGCCCGAACGGAATATCCTTGAGCGGCAGATTATAATACGTCGCAAGAATGTCTTCTACGTCGCGGGAAAATTCCGTGATGTCGGTGTCATCGTCGAGCATTTGCGCACGTTCCAGCGCGGTGACAATCTTGGACGCGTCGCCGTCCACAATCGACAGCACAAAATACTGCAAGAGCATCCGGTCCTGCTGTGTCAGCCGCCCCACCTGTCCGAAATCCAGCGGGGCCAGCACATTATCCCCTATTACGAGAAAGTTACCGGGATGCGGGTCGCAATGGAAAAATCCATAGTCGAATATTTGCTTAAGTACAAAGTCAGCACCGCGGCGGGCGATTATTTTCGGGTCCAGCCCGGCACTTTCCAGCCGCTGGATGTGATTGGGCTTGATGCCGTCGATGTATTCCATCGTCAGCACGCCTTCGGAGCAATATGCTTCAAAAATCCGCGGCACATGCACCGTCGTATCATCTTCGAAGTTTTGAATAAACCGTTGCTGATTGCGGCGCTCATTGGCCAGATCCACCTCTTTGGTAACCGCTTCGCTGAACTCACGCACCATGCGAACCGGGTCAAACGTTTTAGGCGAATGCATCCGCGACTTAACCAGTCCGGCAATATCCTCCAATATCTCCATTTCAGTTTGCAGGGTTTTGACAATATTGAGGCGGCGAATTTTGACTACCACTTCATCGCCGTCTTTGGTTCTGGCGCGATGAACCTGCGCAATGCTGGCCGCGGCGATGGGAACCGGGTCGAAACTTTCGAAAATATCTTCAGGAAACGCCCCCAATTGGCCGGCGATTTGTTGCCGGATGGTTTCGTACTGTTCCGGCGTCACCTGGTCCTGAAGATGCTCAAACTCCTGCACATACTCATCGCTGAGCAGGTCGGGGCGGGTACTGAGCAACTGGCCCAGCTTGATAAATGTCGGCCCCAATTCCTCCATCGCCAGGCGTACACGTTGTGCAAGTGTTCGTGTCGCCAGTGTTCGCTTTTGCGCACTCGGCAGTCCTTTGGAGCCGATGCCGATTTTTAAACGGCGGGCGAAAATACCGGCAATCTCCTCAAAGCCGTACTTGATCAGCACGGCCATGATGTGCCGGTAACGCACCAAATGCGTATAGGTTCTCTTGACGCCGAAAATTGGATTAAGCATCGACACAATCCTATTTGTTCAGCAACTGGTCGAGTTTGGCTTCGAGACGTTTGATATCATCCTTGGTAGCCAGCGGCTGCTTGGACAGCGCCTTATCAATTTGTTCGGAGATAAGTTTTTCCATGTCCTTTTTGCTCTTTTCGGCCCGGTCCACGAGGTCTTTGACGAAACCGCTCCGCTGGTCTTTCTGGGCCTTGCCCTTCTCAACATATTCATCGAAAATCTCTTCAGCCTTTTCTTTCGTCATGGACATCGCTCCCAGCCCGGCAAGCATCAGTTTATCGAGTGTTTCAAACATATGGACTCCTTTCATTGAGTGAAATGAACTGGTTTGTTAACGTTTAACCTCATTTAGTTGTATTATACCACTGGAAAACGACTCTTACAAGCACCAAATTATCCGGTTAATCCCACCATTACGAGACTGATTTACTCCCCCTGAAAACGAACATCTAATCAGACAACAGACATGTTAGATGAAAACAACTCCGGCAGGATGTGATAAAGGTAATTGAAGTGTTGTGTGACTATAGAGACGTGATTTTCTTGAAAACCTTCTTTTTGCCTTTTTTTAATTCTACCCCTTCTCTATTGATATTGGTAATAGTATAACCTTTAACGCTATCACCAATACTATAAATTTCATCGGAAATGATCGCCGCCTGCATTTTCGAATTACAGACAACACCCGTCACCACCAGCCCTCGTCGCTTGGAAAACTCATGTATGGATTCTCGCATTGAGGCGGGGTTGATTTCCAGATAAAAACCCGACACAAACAGCCATAACAAAACATTGGAAGTCAGCAAAACAAAAAACTTTGGCTTCGACATCTTTGGGTGCAGGTTATTATGTCCCTGTGGGGTCACCTTCTCGGAGACTGATCCCAATGAATATTCTTTAAAATAATTTAAACTCATTTTTGGTCTCCATTATGTTTTTCTCAACCATTAATTATCTCGTCAATAAAAAGCGGTATAATAACGAAAATACACAGATATGTGTTTTTTTGATAAAAAATCCAATACATACAGTAAAAATGCGGAGTCGAACAAAAATTTTATCGGACCTGTTTATCGGAAAATCAGTAGTTCGGCATTTTGTTGCTCTATAATGGTGTATCAAGAGAGCATTATCCCGTTTTTTGGGAATCACCTGTTTACCTTCTTAAAATTCCTCCTGAAACCTAAAAAAAACTACATCTAAAGAAACTAAAAATACCCTCAACGTCTTATAAACAATTACATCAAGCGGCCTGAAAGGCCGCCACTATAAATTATTAACTTTATCTTCATAATTCTTTAATATTTCCAGGTCGTTCACATGTCTTATTATGCTATGATAGTGTCAATGGAACAGGATCGTAAAAGAGATGCTTTAATTTAAGCTGGGAGTAAAAAAATGAAGGTCCTGATAGTAGATGACAATGAAGCCGCTCGCCGTATATTACAGCTATACCTGGCCGAATATGGCACCCTTGTAACCGTAAGCAACGGCGTCGAAGCAATCGAGGCCTTTTCACGAGCACTCGAAATAAATGAACCCTTTAATCTGGTATGTCTGGACAATGCGATGCCTGAAATGAATGGAATTGAGGTGCTTGAAACAATCCGCAAAATTGAATGCTCGCATGAGATTAACCTGAATGAACATGCCCGAATCGTCATGATTTCAGCCGTTGACATACCTTCTGAAATAAAAAAAGCTTATGAGAGCGGTTGTGATTCGTATATGGTCAAGCCCAGCCGCAAAGAGAAATTGATTGCGCAAATACATAACCTCGGTTTATTGAAATAAACAACTATTCAAGCAGCAAAAACATTCGCTGTGACTTTAAATCCCATACTGACCGTATTGTCGAACAAAAAACGAGATTTAAGGGGTATTGGATACAATTACACGGCTATTCGTAAGAAAAACAAGCTTATCGGATTTTTGGCTTGCATTTTTGTCTTTTTCGGCTAATTTATTTGCTTTCGAATTTTTAAAAGAACTGTGTAATGAATGCTTTTTTGAAGGGAAGGTTTAAAACTGTATGATTAAAGTAAAGACTCGTGCGGGCGAAAGTATCCAGCAAATGGTCAAGCGTTTTAAGAAGATGTGCGAAAAGGAAGGTCTGATTCGCGACATCAAGCGTAACAGCTATTTTGAGAAGCCCTCTGAAAAGAACCGCCGCAAACGTAAAAAATCGCAGCGGATGGCCCGTATTACCAGTTCCAATCGCATTTAATCCCCCTTCGAAAAATTGAATATCCAATACGGGCATGTGTTCGAGTAAAGATGTCAGGGTTTTTTACTCGCTGAACAAATTTTCGGCTGATTTATCGGATATTGCCGCAAAAAAAGATTCAA
>JADHXS010000029.1 GCA_016782835.1 Phycisphaerae bacterium
CTGACGATTATCGCTACGGCGCTGATTGATACCGGCTCGAAGATGGATGAGGTTATTTTCGAGGAATTTAAGGCGACCGGCAACATGGAACTGCACCTTGATCGTAAGCTGATTGAACGCAGGACCTATCCGGCGATCGACATCAGCAAAAGCGGTACGCGGCGTGAAGAACTGCTGCTGGACCCGCGTGAATTGGAACTGGTGTACCGTTTGCGGAAGGTTTTGAGCGAAATGAACATGATTGAGGCGATCGAGTTGTTGAAGAGCCGTCTGGCCAAGACGCGGTCGAATGCGGAATTCCTGATGACACTGAAGCTCGATTAAAGCTTTACAAGGTTGCGAAAATAGCTACAATACAAGTCCCGGAACCATTTGGCCGGGACTTTTTTTGTGAAATATTAAATAGCAAAAATTGTAACATTTTAGCCGAGTGTAAAAAAACAGGAAACTGCCTTCGGCAGAGGCCGTTTTTGCGATGGATTCCCGCTTTCGCGGGAATGACAAGTCGTATATGATAGTTGGCTAAAGTATTACCAAAAATTAAATAGTAAAAATGCGGAATCGCCTTCGGCGATGCTTTTTACGCTGGAACCCGGCTCGGAGGCCGGAATGACAATGTGTTTGGGTGGTACCGTTTCCCGGCAAAGCCGGAAGCGGCGAGGTGGTTGGCACGACACCATCGCTTCGAGCGTTGCTCGGAAGCGATGCCACACGGTTCAAAATAGATTTTAGATCGGGACAAGGTTTGGATGGCACGCGAAATACCGATAATTTATGATTCAACGGCGATGGAGGCCCAGGCCGCGGCACTTTGGGAGGCGGGGCAGTATTTTCATGCGGATGAGACTACAAAGGGGGCGAAGGGGACGTATACGATTGTGATTCCGCCGCCGAATGTGACGGCGGCACTGCATCTGGGGCATGCGCTGAATAATACACTGCAGGATATATTGATACGCTGGAAGCGGATGCAGGGATTTGAGACGCTGTGGATGCCGGGGACGGACCATGCGGGGATTGCCACGCAGACGGTGGTGGAGAAACGACTGCTGGCCGAGCAGGGCAAGCGGCGGACGGATTTTGCACGGGATGAATTTGTGGGGCATGTCCAGTCGTGGAAGGATGAGTATGAGGCGTGCATTCTGGGGCAGCTTAAGAGCATGGGGTGTTCGTGCGACTGGGAGCGGACACGGTTTACGATGGATGACGTGTGCGCCAAGGCGGTGCGGACGAATTTCTTTAACCTGTTCAAAGACGGGTTGATTTATCGCGGCAAGCGGCTGGTGAACTGGGATCCGGCGACGCAGACGGTGCTGGCGGACGATGAGGTCGAACACCAGAGCGTACAGGGATTTTTCTGGTATATGCAGTATCCGCTGGCTGAGCCGGTGATTATTGAGGGCAAGGCGGTTGAGCATGTGACGGTTGCGACGACACGGCCGGAGACGATGCTGGGTGATACCGCTGTGGCGATGAACCCTGCGGACCCGCGAGCGGCGGCACTGGTGGGTAAGAATGTGCGGCTGCCGATAGTGGGACGGCTGATTCCGATTATTGCTGATGAGCATGTGGTTTTGCCGAATCCGGACAGCGACGACGAGAAGGCGAAATTTTCGACGGGGTTTTTGAAGGTTACACCGGCGCACGACCCGGATGACTGGGCGATTGGGCAACGTCATGATTTAGACGTGATTAACGTAATGGCGCCGGATGGGTCGATTAGCGAAAAGCACGGCTGGGAAGATGCCGATTCGCCGGAAGCGCAGGGGCTTTTGGGGATGGACCGGTTTGAAGCGCGGGAGGCGATTGTCGAGTGGTTCCGGCAGGAGAATTTGCTGGAAGACGTGCGGGATTATGCGCATGAGGTCGGGCACAGCTATCGCAGCCATGTACCGATTGAGCCGTACTTGTCGGACCAGTGGTATATTGCGGTGAAGAAGCCGATTTCGAATTTTCAATTTTCAATTTCCGATTTTCAATTTGAAACTGAAACGCACGACGGCGTTACTTATATCAGCGGGACAGATGTTCCCGTAAACTCTTTAGCGGGATTGGCATTGGCACCGTTATTGGATGGTCGATTGCGGTTTATCCCCGAACGGTACACGAAAAATTATCAGCTTTGGCTGGAGAATCTGCGCGACTGGCCCATCAGCCGACAACTCTGGTGGGGACACCAGATACCGGTATGGACGGCGAATAAGACGCCGGAAGGCATTGACGAATCGAAAATATCCGTCCAGCAGCATACCGATGATGATGGTAACGTTATGCATTATGTTTGTGTTGCGGGTGAGAATGAGACGATTGAACGGGTGCTTGAAGAGCATGGGTTTGTTCGTGATGAGGATGTTCTGGATACGTGGTTTTCGTCGGCGTTGTGGCCGTTTAGTACGATGGGTTGGCCGGATGAGAATGATACGTTGAAGAAATTTTATCCGACGGATGTGCTGTGTACGGCACGGGAGATTATTACGCTGTGGGTGTCGCGGATGGTGATGATGGGGCAGTACTGCGTGGGCGATATTCCGTTTAGTGATGTGTATATTCACGCGATGATACAGGACGGGCAGGGACGCAAGATGAGCAAGAGCCTCGGCAACGGGATTGACCCGCTGGTGGCGATTGACAGCCACGGTGCGGACGCGATGCGGTTTACGCTGGCGAGTATGACGACGGATACGCAGGATGTGCGGATGCCGGTGGCGGCGATCGAACTGCCGGACGGTCGGACGGTCAATAGCTCGCCGAAGTTTGACAACGGGCGGAATTTCTGCAATAAGCTGTGGAACGCGTCGCGGTTTGCGATGCTGAATTTGGAGGGGATGGATGCGGGGGCATTCGACGCGGCGAAACTGGATGCGGCGGACAAGTGGATATTGTCGCGGCTGATGAAAACGGTTGCGGCGACGACAGAGGGCCTGAAAGACTTTAAATATAAAGAGCCGCTGGACGAGATTTATAAATTTTTCTGGAATGATTTCTGTGACTGGTATCTGGAATGGACCAAGCCGCGGATGCAGGATGAATCGCAAAAGCCGATCGCTCAGAATGTCCTGGCATTTGTGCTGGATCAGACGCTGCGGCTGCTGCATCCGTTTGTGCCGTTTATTACGGAAGGCATTTTCCAGAACCTCAACTCCATTGCTCCGCGGCGGGGTTTGAAGGGAATTGTGGAATTGAGTGCGGCCGATTCGATCATGGTGTCGGGGTGGCCGGAGTGTGTCCAATCACTGAACGACCCTGAAACCGAACAGCAAATCGATATTGTGCAGGGTGTCATTCGTTCAATTCGTGAGGTGCGCAGTCAGTACAATATTGCACCGTCGAAAAAGATCGCTGCTTCGGCCAGTGCATCGGATACGATGTGCGGATTGCTGAACAGGCATGCGATGCTGATTCAACAGCTTGCGGGTGTTGAGCCGTTTGAGATTGCGGCGAATCTTCAAAAGCCGGAGAATGCGGCCGCGGTGGTGGCCGGTGATGTGCAGGTTTATGTGCATGACGTGGTTGACCCGGCGGAAGAACGCAAGCGGCTTGAGAAACAGAAAGAGTTTGTCGAAAAGGGCATTAAGCCGCTGGCGGGCAAGCTGGGCAATGAAAACTTTACGAGCCGGGCCAAACCCGAGGTGGTTGAGCAGAGCCGTCAGAAGCTGGCCGAACTGCAGGAGCAGCTTGCGGCGATTGAAAAACACCTTTCGGAATTAAGATAAAATATTAAAAAGAAAATAGCAAAAATGAGGATTCGGCCGTTGGCCGAAACTATTTTTATACTGGATCCCGGATCAAGTCCGGGGTGACATGGAAGCGATTACGGCGATTGAAAAACACCTTTCGGAATTAAGATAAAATATTAAAAAGAAAATAGCAAAAATGAGGATTCGGCCGTTGGCCGAAACTATTTTTATACTGGACCCCGGATCAAGTCCGGGGTGACATGGAAGCGATTACGGCGATTGAGAAAACACTTAGAAGAATTGAAATAAAAATATCAAATTATTTTCTTTCGCCCCTTCGGGGCTTGAAGAAGGGTGAAACTTTTTCCGGGGGCTCTGATCCCCCGGCTATTATACTATGACCCCTTCGGGGTCTAAAAAGATTGGATGGATTATGGAAATTGCGGTTGAGCTTTCGCAGATTGTTATTAACGAGGAGGCGGAACAGCAGGTGGTTGTGCTGCGTGAGTTGGCAGAGCCGAAGCGAAGTTTCCCCATTGTGATCGGGATGTCGGAAGTGCTTGCGATAGACCGGCGGCTTAAGGGGATTGAACTGCCGCGTCCGCTGACGCATGATTTGTTAGCGGAGACCATCAAAGAATTGGGCGGCGAAATTCAAAAGGTGGTGGTCTGTGACCTGCGTGAGCATACTTTTTTTGCGACGATTTATGTGCTGCAGGACGGCAAGCCGGTTGAAATTGACAGTCGGCCTTCGGATGCGCTGGCGCTGGCGGCGGGGCTGGATGTTCCTGTTTTTGTTGAGGAACGGGTGTTTGACCGGTTAGAGTTGTAGGGCCATTATTCCGAAGCGGCCTTGAGATTGGTGATAATCAATAATCCTACGCCGATGCATAATAACGAATCGGCCACATTAAATGTTGGCCAGTGATGGGACCCGACGTACACATCGATAAAATCCCGCACCCGGCCTTCGTTGAATAATCGGTCATAAAGATTTCCAACGATTCCGGCGGTGATACAGCCCAGTGCAAACAATACCAGTTTGCGGGTTATTTTGTGCGAAAAGAAAAACCCGACGACTACGACGAGGGCAAGGCATGAGATTGCAATCAGGAATTTTGTCCAGCCCTGAAAGGCACTGAACGCGGCACCGGAATTTTCCCGCAGAACCAACTGTAGAAACCCGTCAATGATCGAATACCAGGGTTGTTCAGCATTGCTTAACCATTTAAAGACGGCGGATTTTGACCAGAGGTCGAATGCGAAACCGAGGATTGCGACAGGCCAAAACAGCAGAAAGGCTGTGGACCATGGGATGAGTGCGACACCGGTTTGCCCGGATGGTGCGCAGGAAGACTGCCGAGTATTTTCGTTGTTTTTTGCCATTGGCCGAACCTTTGAACTAATTGGTATAACGCTCGATCAGTTTTTTCAGCTTGGGCTGGTCGGGTTTAATCTGAAGCGAAACATTCCACTGTTCCAGTGCCAGCGTCTGCAGGGTTTCGTCGCGGTTCTTCATGGACATCATCATGTAAGCGACTCCCAGTCCTTTGTGAGCCATCCAGTCATTATCGTCAATTTCGACGGCTCGTCGATAATTATCAAGGGCTATCTGGGTATTTTTGAGTTTCAATTCCGCAAAACCGAGATACTGGTGGGCGATGCCGTTTTCCGAGTCTATTTCAATCGCATCGGTCAGCAGTTCTTTTGCGGAGCTGTAGCGTCCCGAACGTAAGTAGGCCCGCGCCAGGGCAACCATTACGTCAGGCTGGTTGCCTTCCAGTTCGAGTGCCCGGCGGTATGCATTGATGGCCTGGGCGTGGTCTTTTTGTTCTTCAAAGAGGTCGCCCATTAACTGTTCCGGTTCAGCCTGAGTGGGGTCCAGTTCTTTGGCTTTTTGGACGTAGACAAGCGAATTGTCAAACTCTTTTAATTCATAATAACATCGAGCAGCGCCCATATGGGCAGGATAATGCTGCGGGTCCAGATTACAGGCGGTGACATAGGCTTTGACCGCGCGGGCAAACTGCTTGATAACCTGGCACACTTTGCCGAGGTTGAAAAAGTCCTTGAATTACCACGGGTCCAGTACCGTGGCTCTTTCATAGGCATCGGCACTTTCTTCGAAGTTTTCCATGTCCTGCAGGATGTCCCCTTTCAATGAAAATGCCAGTGCGAATTCCGGGTCCAAATTGACCGCCATATTCAGTTTCTGGATGGCTTTTTCACGTTCGTTCAAGTCGTTGAGCATCATGGCGTCCACGTAGAGGCTGACGGCCTGCTCCCGCTGTTCTTCCAGCATTGTTTGTTCGGAGAGCGTGCCTTCGGTCTGCACTTCGATGAGTTCCGGGGCAATCCCATTCGGTTCGGCGGGTTGTACCTGGGTTTGCTGGCAGCCAATCCCTGATAAAAGAAGAAAAGACAATGCTAAATATGCACATGACAACCTGAGAAATTTATTCGTGACCATGCAAAAATCCCTTTCTAATCGTGCTCAACGAGCCCAATCTTAGGTAATTATGTAAAAAACAAGGATAATTCAGCCCGCGATTATAGCAAAAACGGACGTCGTGTCAACGGATTTCACGAATAAAAACCTTTTGGCTCTTGTCTATCGTAAATGGCTCTTCCGTAAAGACGAACTTTGGTGTCGCTCAATCGTAGAATTCGGCGAATACCGATTGACACCGATACCCTGTTTATTTACACTGGACAAACTTTGAATTATCGCGAAACCTGCGTAGAAATAAGAAAGGTTCAATTATTATGTCTGATAGGACGGTAACACTGAGAAAACGCCCCTGTGTGATGATAATTCGTGATGGATGGGGGTATAATCCCCGTCCGGAGGAAGATGCTTATAATGCGATTAAGGTCGCTAAACCGCCGGTTGACGCCGAATTGATGGCGACTTATCCGAATTGCCTGATCCGGACCTATGGGGAGGATGTAGGACTGCCGGCGGGGACGATGGGCAACAGTGAGGTGGGGCATCAGAATATCGGAGCCGGACGGGTGGTTTATCAGGATTCCATGCGGATTACACTGGCGATTCGCGAGGGCGACTTTTTTGAGAATCCTGTATTGGACGCGGCGATGGAGCATGTACTGGAAAAGAAAAGTAAGCTTCATTTGATGGGGCTTTGCAGTGATATTGGTGTGCATTCTCTGCTGGGGCATCTTTACGGGCTGCTGGAATTAGCTAAACGCAAAGGGGTACGTGAGGTATATCTTCATGCGTTTACGGATGGGCGGGATTCACCGCCGACCAGCGGGGCGGGTTATTTGAAGCAGATCGAAGCCAAAATGGACGAGATTGGTGTCGGCAAAATCGCTTCGGTGATGGGGCGGTTTTACGCGATGGATCGGGATAAACGGTGGGATCGTGTTCAGGCGGCTTTCGATTGTCTGACCCAGGGCGTCGGCAACAAGGCGGATAGTGTTGCTGAAGCGATGAAGGCGACATATGCCAAAGAAGAAACAGATGAATTTGTTGTGCCGACTAATATTGTTGATGCGGATGGGAAACCGTTGGCACTGGTCGAGGACGATGACAGCGTAATTTTCTTCAACTTCCGCGGCGACCGTCCTCGTGAGATTACGCGGGCGTTTGTGGATGACCCGTTTGACGGTTTTGATCGCGGGGCTGGCCCAAAATTACATTATGTCTGCCTGACAGAATATGACGCGAACATTCCGGCAGTGGTTGCTTTTGAGCCGACACGGCAGATGCCGAATATTGCGGGTGAGCTGTTCAGTCAATTGGGGCTGACGCAATTTCGTTGTGCGGAGACGGAAAAATATGCGCATGTAACTTTCTTTTTCAATGGCGGTCGGGAAGAACCGTTCGAAGGGGAGGAGCGGCAGATTATTCCGTCGCCGAAGGTCAAGACATACGACATGCAGCCGGAAATGAGTGCTAACGAGGTTTGCGAGGAAATTCTTGAGCGCTTGGATTCCGGCAAATACGATGTGGTTATCTGCAACTTTGCCAATCCGGACATGGTGGGGCATACAGGTGTGCTGGAAGCGGCGGTTATCGCCTGCAAGACGGTGGATGCCTGTGTCGGGAAGGTTGTTGACAAGGTGAAATCGCTTGGCGGCAGTTGTGTGATACTGGCTGACCACGGCAACTTTGAGAAGATGTGGGATTTTGAAAACAACATGCCCTATACGGCTCATACGGTTGGCGATGTTCCGTTTATTATTGTTGATGAAGAATTTAAAGGACGCACGATGGCCGAAGGAGGTCGATTGGCGGATGTGGTGCCGACGATGCTTGAGGTAATGGGGCTGGAGAAGCCCAAAGAGATGACCGGCAAGAGCCTGTTATTATAATTAAATATCAAAAATGAAATATCAAATATGCGGACAGCCCTTCGGGCTGAGCTTTTTGATTTTTTTTGAAAGCCAGCGACGGATGTTATGGGTAAGATAGCAGTCCTTGACGACAACATGATTAATATGATCGCCGCGGGGGAGGTGATTGAGCGGCCGGCCAGCGTCGTTAAGGAATTGCTGGAAAACAGCATTGATGCCGGGGCTGGTAAAATTACTGTTGAGATCGAGGATGGCGGCCGGGCGATGATTCGTGTAATCGATGACGGCGGGGGGATGGATGCGGGTGACTTAGCGTTGGCATTTGAACCCCATGCGACCAGCAAAATTCGAACCAGTGAAGACCTTGGTGGGATTCGTACGATGGGGTTTCGGGGTGAAGCGCTGGCCAGTGTCGGTTCGGTCGCAAAGGTCACGATTATTAGCCGGATGGCTGATTCCATCGGAGCTCATCGCATTGAGATTGACTGCGGACAAAAAAGCGAAGTTCGTCCTTGCAGCGGCGATGTGGGGACGACGATTGAGGTTCGCAATCTTTTTTACAAACTGCCCGCCCGCCGGAAGTTTCTTCGCACGCCTGCGACAGAGATGTCGCATATTACCGAACATTTTTCCCGTATTGGGCTGGCGCATAATTCTTTAGATTTGACGCTGCGGCATAACGGCAAAGAAGTACATCGTTTGTTGAGTGGTCAGGGGGTTGCCGAGCGTATTGCTGTCTTGTTCGGGGAAGCGCTGGCTTCAGATTTGCTGGAGACAAGCCGGGCAGAGCGGGGGATGCAGATTCAGGCGTTTTTGGCGAAGCCGTTTGCAGCCCGGGCCAGCAGCAAATATCAGTACCTGTTCTTGAATCGGCGTTTTATTCGCGATAAATTTATCCTTCACGCGGTTCGGGAAGCGTATCGCGGGCTGATGGAGCCGAGCAAGTATCCGGTCGTGTTTTTGTTTATGCAGATGCCGCCGGAGAATTATGATGTGAATGTGCATCCGACAAAGGTGGAGGTGCGATTTGACAATTCCAACCTAGTGCATTCAGAAGTGTTAGCGGTGCTGCGTGATAAGCTGCTGAGTACGAATCTGGATGTGGGGGGAATGGTGCCGCGGGGCGATTTTTCCGCCGATGAATCGCTGGATTTATCGACGGTGTTTGAAAGTGATTCTCGTAAAGAACGTATTCAGCAGGCGATGAAGGATTTTTTTGATAAACCGGCGTCTGCTCAACCGCAGCGCACGTTTTCGTTTAAACCAACGCATTCAGGGCCAAAGCCTTCAGCAGGATCGCCTGTTGGTGTGCCATTACCGGATATGCCTGATTTTCAGCCGGAGTCTGTTTCGGAAAACTGGCTGGTGAAGGAGTTTCTGCAGGTTCATAACAGTTATATTCTTTTGCAGAGCGAAGAAGGTTTTGTGGTGATTGACCAGCATGCGCTGCATGAACGGATTTTGTATGAGCAGATGTGCCGGCGATTGCGGGAAGGGACGCTTGTCTCGCAGCGGTTATTAATGCCGCATAGTTTCGAGGTGACGAACGCCCAACTTGAAGTCTATGAAGGGCAAAAGGACTTGTTTGAAAAGCTGGGGATCGAACTGGAACCGTTCGGACCGAATACCTTAGCGGTGCAGGCATTTCCGGCGTTGCTTGAGAAGGCTGAGCCGGTGGAGTTTGTCAAAGAGATGCTGGATAAACTGGTCGAAGAAGGCGGACAGGCGGATGAAGAACGATTGCTGCATGAAATCCTTGATATGGCGGCGTGTAAGGCGGCGATCAAGGCCGGACAGGCTTTGTCGGCGGAAGAAATTGCCAAGCTGCTGAAAGATAAGGATATTGTTCAGCGGACCAGCCGGTGTCCGCATGGGCGGCCGACGACGATTACGTTTTCGCTGAAGGAACTTGAAAAGCAATTTAAACGCACGGGATTTTGAAATGAAATTTCAAATTTCAAATTTCAAATTTCAAAAGTTAACGGCAGCGTGGGCTATACCCGCGCTGTTTTTGTTTACAGTTTTCTGCGGCTGTTCGAAAAAATCCGTGCCGACGAAGCCAACAAATGTTGAAAATAGCAGGATGCGGATTGTTTCGATGGCGCCGAATCTGACGGAGATTTTATTTGGTTTGGGGCTGGATGAAGAGATTGCGGGGGTGACGAAATACAGTACCTATCCGCCGCAAGCGCAGGAAAAAACGTGTGTGGGGACATTCTGGCAGCCGGATGTTGAGGCGGTATTGGCGTTGGGGCCGACGTTGATGGTGAATCTTTGGTTCGACCAGCAGGCGGCGCTGGTTTCTCGTATGGAGCGGATTGGGTGTGAAACGCTGACCCTGCGGATTGAAAATATTGACCAGTTGTATCAGGCGATTGTTGAAATTGGAAAAGCCGTTAATAAGCAGCCGCAGGCGCAGTTGATGGTTGAGCGATTACAGGGTAAGCAGTCGGAGATTATTGCTCGTTATGCGGGCCGGGAAAAGCCAAAGGTGCTCTGGGTGATTCAGCGTTATCCGTTTCGCGTTGCCGGACGGGATACGTTTGTCAATGAGCTTATTGAGATGGCCGGTGGTGTAAATGCGATTGGTCCGACGCTGACGCAATATCCGCCGATTAATACTGAGGAAGTTATCGGCAGTCTGCCGGATGTGATTATCGAGCCGGTGATGGACGCGGAACAATTTGAAGAACAAAAAAAGAGCGCCGAGGAATTCTATCATCGGTACGCGATTGTTCCGGCCGTTCGGAACGGTAAGATTCATATTATTGACGGCGATCTCGTTTCACGGCTGGGGCCGCGTTTGGACGAGGCCGCCGAACTTGTCGCGGGGTGTTTATGGCAGGAATGAATGAATGATATTGACACCTGCAAAACTGGTTTTTCGCACCGGTCTGGCCGGGTTGTTGCTGCTTGTTGTGATGGCGGGGTGCCTGCTGATCGGGTCTCAGGATATTTCACTGCAGAAGGTTTTACAGGGGCCGTCCATCGAAGGTGTTCCCAACAGTGATTACGAAATTCTTGTGGGTGTGCGTTTGCCGAGAATTATCCTGGCGGCGATTGTCGGAGCGGCACTGGCTTGTTCGGGTGTTGTTTTTCAGGCAATTCTTCGCAATCCATTAGCTGATCCGTATATTCTCGGTGTTTCCAGCGGTGCGGGGTTGGGGAGTATTGTTGCGGTCCTGTTAGGCTGGACATGGACATTCTGGGGTTTATCGGCTTTGATGGTGGCCTCCTTTATCGGGGCGATGGGAACGGTCTGGCTGGTCTGGAGTATCGGCCGGGTGACCGGACGGGTGCATGTGACGGGATTATTGTTGGCGGGGGTGGTTGTCAACGCTCTTTTTTCTGCGGTGATTATGTTTTTGGCGTCCATTGCCGGTGCCAAAAAATTTCAAACGACGATGTTATGGCTGATGGGCAGTTTTGCCGAACTTGATAAAATGGCGCCCTTGTTAGCTTCGGGGGTTGTCGTTGTTTTGGGGATTCTCTTCATACTCATGCTTGGCAATCACTTGAATATTCTCAGTTTTGGCCGCGAGGATGCCCGCAGCCTCGGTGTTTCGATTGAACGAACATGTTTTTTGGCGTTTGGGTGTGCGGCGCTGATTACGTCGGTGGCGGTTTCATTCAGCGGGTTAATCGGTTTTGTCGGGTTGATTGTTCCTCATGCGGTTCGGTTGGTGGCCGGGCCGGACCATCGGCAACTGATTCCGCTTAGTGCGCTTGTCGGGGCGGCGTTTCTGGTTATTGCCGATGCGGTGGCACGCATTGTTGTTGCACCGGCGATGCTGCCGGTAGGGGTTGTGACAGCCATGACGGGCGGGCCGTTTTTCCTGATTTTGTTGATTCGATATACCAAAACAATTCACTGGGGACAGTCGTGAGTTTCATTAAAATACACGATGTTACATTTGGTTATGAACATCAGCCGGTATTGAAAGCGCTTTCACTGGCTGTTGAGAAGAATTCCTTTTGGGCAATTGTCGGGCCGAACGGGTCAGGAAAAAGTACGTTTCTGAATTTACTGAGCGGTCAGTTAAAGCCGCAGCGGGGGACGATTCATATTGACGATAAGCCCGTCGCCTCTTTCTCAACTCGGCGGTTGGCGGGAGTCTTGTCCATGGTTCGTCAGGAATTTGTTCCCGTGTTCGGTTTTTCGGTGCGTCAAGCGGTGATGATGGCCCGCTTTTATAAACGAAAGACGGCGTTATTTGAGGAATCAGATGATATTGAAGCCGTAGAATCGGCGCTGGCGGCAACCGATACCATGGCTTTTGCGGACCGTCCGCTCAGGACTCTGAGCGGGGGTGAACGCCAACGTGTCTTTATCGCACGGGCTTTGGCGCAGGAAACCCCTATTTTGCTGTTGGATGAGCCTACCTGCCATTTGGATCTCAAACATCAGGTACGGATTTTTGATTTACTCAGGCAAATGCAGGTCGAACAGGGTAAAACGGTGTTATTGGTTACCCATGACATTAATCTGGCTTGTCAATATTGTGATCGTGTTTTACTTCTGGGGGCCGACGGCACGTATTTTCAGGGTAATCCGGAAGATGTATTGGATTCTCAGCGAATCGAGGGGGTCTTTCACGTAAAAGGATATCAGGGTCTTGTGTGTCGCGAAAAATTCTTTATTCCTTTGGGAAATTTTTCCAAAGACAGACCAAAAGAGTAGATGTAACTTTCTTATAGGAAAAGGCTTATAGTTTTGATGGGGCCGGATTGAGTTTTTAGGGCAAAATCGAGATTTTGGTTGTCATAATGCGGACAATTTGTGTATTATACCCCATTCGATTTTGTCAGCATGAGCACGTTAAAAGTTATGAGATATTGAGAGATCAGAAAGGTCGGTTCGAGTGGCAAAGAAAGTTAAAAAAACAGTTAAGAAACCGGCAACTCAAAAAATAGTCAAAAAGGAGTCTGTTAAGAAAAGTTCCCCCAAAACAGTTGCTAAAAAAAGTGTGAAAAAAGCAACAAAAAGAGCCCCTGAAAACACTGTCCGTAAAGCTACGAAAAAGAGAGTTAAAAAAGCCGTTTCCAAATCATCATCCCCTTCGAGCATTCCTAAACGTAAACGCCGTTTACGGCGTAAAACCACGCTATCGAAAGCGGAATTACACCATTTCCGTGAATTACTGATTATCAAGCTTAAAGAAATCATCGGTGATGTTGACCATATCGAATCAGAAGCTCTCAAAAAATCCCGGCTGGATGCCAGCGGCGATTTATCCAGTATGCCCATTCATATGGCAGATATCGGCAGTGATAATTACGAACAGGAATTTGCGCTTGGCCTGATGGACAGTGAGCGGAAACTTGTTCATGAGATTTATGCGGCCTTAAAGCGTATTGAAGACGGCACATACGGTATCTGTGAGGGGACGGGAGAGCCGATTCCTAAGGCCCGACTGGAAGGGATTCCCTGGGCTCGCCATTGTGTCCAATACGCAGAGAAGCTCGAAAAAGGATTGGTCAATGAAGAAGATCGTTGGTATGATTATGAGGATGAGGAGGAGAACGCAGATTTTGATGATGAAAATAAAGACGATGGTGAAGAACATGATGACGATGACGATATTTTCTTTTATGGATATGACGACGACGATGATGAAGAAGATTTAGTTTGAGCATTTTCCATGTCGTTCATCTTCTCAATCGAGGCAGGGAATTTTTAGCGTTAACTTATCGATGGCAATGGATTTCAAGTGTCCAATATGTGGGAAGGCGATTCCTTCTGCTACGTCCGATTCGAATGGCAGCAAACGGATGAATGCCCGTTTTTTTCCATTTTGCAGTGAACGGTGCCGGCTGGTTGATCTGGGTACCTGGCTGGAAGGGGATTACCGAATCCCCACAACTCAACGGCCGGAGGATATGTCTTCCGACGATGAATAACATGCCCATGAGATGGATTTTAACAGCCAAAATTAGTCAAAGCTAAAGGAAAGGAAAACCGTTGGCGGGACGATATTCATTCAAGAGCATTTGGGAAGATCTAGCGCTGGGTGAGTTAGCTTTGAGTTTTAAATTAGCGATCGGACCGATCAAACTGCTGCTTGCCTTCAGTGCGGTGCTGACGACCTGTCTTCTTGGTTTCTTAATGGACCAATGCAGCCAAAGCGTTGTGGTCTGTTCACAGAATGTACCGGGATATGGGCTACATACCGGTCAAACGGAATTAGACCTTTATATTCAAAATCCTTTACGAACAGCTCCGTTTATCGAGGAATTTCAGGAACAGGCGTCCGGGCAGGGTGTTTTTTCAACCTTGTGGAATTTTGCGACGTCCCGTTTTCATGATGCGACAACCCAGTTACTGAATCTTGGCAACGCTAATATTTTCGGCAATGTTCAGTATGTACTGAGCAATGTCTGGCAGTGTTTCCGCGCGGTGGTATGGGCTTTTCAATTTCACCCGTTCTACAGTATGTTTTATTTTACCCTTTCATTTTTTGTTTTCGGTTTTTTCGGCGGTGCGATTTGCCGTTGTGCGGCCTTGGAATTTGCGCAGGAAGAAAGACCGGGATTATTCGAGGCGTTTCATTATGCCGCCGAGAAATATAGTTCCTTTCTGTCGGCTCCGCTGATTCCGTTAGGGATGGTTGCTCTTTTTTCCCTGGTGGTATTATTAAGCGGCGCGGTCAGTGCGATTCCGTGGGTCGGTGATTTGCTGTTAAGCCTTTTGTTCGGTTTTTTATTATTTTTCGGTCTGCTTATTGTACTGTTGGCGATTGGAGTTGCTGCCGGCGGTCTTTTGTTGTATCCGTCGATAGCCTATGAAGGGACGAGCGGGCTTGATTCCATCGGCCGCTCTTTTAGCTATATCCTGAATCGACCGGTTCGGATGTTTTATTATGTGTTTATGTCGAGTGCTTTTGGGACGTTTTTTTATCTGATTTTGCGTTTGATGATTTATATTGTTCTGCGGTTTACCTACCGGCTGCTTGAGATGGGGATGGCTATGGCCCACTGTGGCGATAAAATTGAGCGTGTGTGGGTACGTCCGGACTTTTTGAATATTTTGAGCAAGGCATCCGGTGCGGCAAACTGGAGTGAGTCTGTCGCGTCATTTGTAATTTATATGTTTTTGTTGATACTTATCGGTTTTCTGTTAGCCTATATTATCAGTTATATATTCAGTGCGGCGACGGTTATCTATGCCCTCATGAGGAAGAAAGTGGATCACGTCGCATACGAACAGGTTTATCTGCATCTGGAACAGGTTCAAAAACAAGCTCAAACGGGAACAGCACATGCCTCAAATTGATACGGAGACACAAGAAACGCGGACCGAGGAAAAGGGCCTCTTGAAATATCGGCGGGCGCTCATCCTGCTTGCGCATATCGGCAGTTTTTTTATTGCGATGGGGCTGGCGTTTACGCTTGCTTTCGCATACGGGGACTATTCATCAAGAAGACGGCTTGTCTTTCAATTTACATTGTTGTTTGCCATTGCGCTTCCTGTTAAGCTGCTCATCTTTAAATACTTCAATCAGTTTCGCGGATGGTGGCGATATGTGGGATTAACGGACTTGCTGCTGATTGTCAAGGCTTCTTTGGCGAGCTTGATGCTGTTGGTATTGATCTGGTATGGGTATGTTTATTATGGGCATACAATCATTGGGCCATCGTTCATTCAAGGCGTTGAAGATAAGCTGGCCGATTATGATTCCCTAAGGCGTGGTTCCGTTACCTCAGAAGAACGTACCGAGTACAGCAAAAAATATGCTAACCTGAGGGGGTTTTATGATATTTTACAGGTTTCCCGGATTCCGCTCATTTCCCATGAACGTACCCAGTATCCGCTGAATAGCGAAAAAAGAGAAGAAGTTGAAGTTCTATTGGTTCGACTTACTGATATTAAACGTTCTATCGAAGGGGTTTTTGTTTTAGATTTTTTTGCGGCCGTTATTGTACTGTCGGGTCTTCGCATGTTAGTTCGTTTGTATCATGAAGAATTCTTCTCGGAAATGCGGGGATCGGCCCGGCGCTATTTGATTATTGGTGCAGGCAATGCCGGGGAGGCACTGCTGCGGGAGATGCTTCGTCGAAAAGATATTCAATACGATGTTGTTGGATTTATTGATGATGAGCCGGCCAAGCTCGGAATGAATATACATGGTGTTCCGGTTTTAGGGAATGTCAGCCAATTGCCGGAGGTGTGTCAAAAGCAGAATATCGATGAGCTTGCGATTGCGATTCCTTCCGCAACGCGTAAGGAACTTCGCCGCGTTGTTCAGGTATGCCAGGGCACGAAGCTGCGTTTCAGTACCGTGCCGTCTCTGACGGATATTGCGTCGGGTAAGTTTCGTGTTTCGCAAATACGTGATGTTGATATCAATGACTTACTCGGACGTGATGTGGTTCAATTAGACCTGGCGGAGATTGAAACATTTTTAAAAGATAAAGTGATATTTGTTACCGGTGCGGGCGGTTCCATTGGTTCGGAGATGAGCCGGCAGGTTTGTGTATTCAAACCGAAATTATTATTGCTTGCCGAACAAGCGGAGAATCCGTTGTTTTTCACTGAGCGGGAACTGCGGAAACAATATCCGAATGTTCCGATCAAGGCGATTATCTGTGACATTGTAGACAAGGCTCGCGTGGTGCAACTGTTTGAGCAATACAAGCCGGATGTTGTGATTCATGCGGCTGCTCACAAACATGTTCCCCTGATGGAAGGCAATCCAGGCGAGGCGATTAAGAATAATGTGGTGGGCACGCGTAACATTGCGGATGCGGCGGATCGGGTGGGGTCGCAACACTTTGTGATGATCAGTACGGATAAGGCGGTTAATCCGACCAGTATCATGGGGTCGTCCAAACGGATTGCGGAGATGTATATTCAGGATTTGAACACAACCAGCCGGACACACTTTGTGACGGTGCGTTTTGGAAATGTGCTGGGGTCCAACGGCTCGGTTGTGCCGATTTTCGAACAGCAGATTGCCGCGGGAGGGCCGGTTACGGTAACACATCCGGAGGTGACACGTTATTTTATGACGATTCCGGAGGCCAGCCAGTTGGTTCTGCAGGCGTCGGCCATGGGGCAGGGCGGCGAAATCTTTCTGCTGGATATGGGGGAACCGGTCAAAATTGTAGATTTGGCCAGGGAATTGATTACACTGAGCGGATTTCGTCCCGGTGAAGATATCGAAATTGAATTTACAGGCTTGCGGCCGGGAGAAAAGCTGTTCGAAGAGCTTTCGATTGAAGGCGAGGACATGCTGCCGACCAAACATCCCAAGATAGCGATCTGGAAAACGATTGCCAAAGAACGTCAAATCCTGCGGGCACAAATCGATAAAATCATCGATATTGCACCAAGTCAGGATCGTAAAAAAATTGTTGCGGCCATCAAAGAACTCGTCCCCGAATTTATCGGAGAAGATTAAGCAGTTGTTACTGTCATAAAAAAAGCCCGCGATCATCGCGGGCTTTTTTTATTGTGGTAACCGTTTAAGGAGTCAGTTGGTTGTTTGTTGGTTTTCCATCGGATGAGCATTGTGGTACTGTTCGTTCATCCGACTGGTGGAGATATGGGTGTAAATCTGGGTCGTTGACAGCGACTGGTGTCCGAGCAATTCCTGAACGCTTCGCAGGTCAGCGCCGTTATTGAGCATGTGTGTTGCAAAGCTGTGCCGGAGGGTGTGCGGGCTGATGGACGGATCCAACCCGGCCTGGACCAGGTATTTATCCATTTTCCGGCGGACACTTCGGGCACTGAGCCGTTTGCCGTGTTTATTGGCGAAGAGGACTTTAGAATCGAATCCGGAGTCATTAGCCATGCGTTTGTTTCGAAATTCGATGTAGCCTTGAATGGCCTGCAGGGCACTGGAGCCAATCGGGCTGATCCGCTCTTTTTTGCCTTTGCCGCGAATATGAATGACTTCACTGAGAAAATCGACATCATCCATATTCAGCGCGACCAGTTCACTGACCCGCATGCCGGTACTGTAGAGTACCTCCATGATGGCACGGTCCCTGGAACCCAGCCAGCTATTAGCAGGCGGTGTGTTCAAAAGCTGCTGAACCTGTTCGTATTCGAGAAACTTGGGCAGTTTCTTGTCTTGTTTGGGTGTTTTGATGGTGGTCACCGGGTTGCTCGACAGGTAATCCCGCTTGACGAGAAATTTGTAAAAGCTTCGGAGTGTTGCCAGTTTCCGGGCTGTTGTGGATTTGGAATACTGCAACTGTCCCAGTGCGGCCATAAACCGTCGAATCGTGTTGACATCGACCTCCATCAGGAGTTTGTCGATTTCGACGTTTGTTTGGGTTTGTGTGGCTGTACCGCCCGAAGCAGAGGTGCTCCATGGATTTTGGTCCGTGCCGTCGTGGTTATGCTGCCGGGAAGAAGTCTGATCCCTGAGAAAGCAGGTGAATTGTTCCAGGTCTGCGCCATAGCATTTAGCAGTATGGCTGGAAAAGTGTTTCTCAAAGTTTAAATAGCTCAAAAATTCCTGAATAATCACTGAGTTGTCCATAACATTTCCCTTCTTTACAACAATATTGGCACTTCGGATACGGCCGCCCGTTTTACCGGGCAGTGAAACTTAGAATCCCTGCGCATAGGTTTGCAGGGGGTCGTTTAAATCCTTATACAAAAGATCATCCGCCTGGTGAATGAGGGACTGCGTGAGTTTAAAACTCAATACAGCCGCGTCGAACCAGTCAAAATCGATTTTGTTATTGGTAGCGGCCGCAACCAGTGCATCAAGTAATTGACCTTCGCAGCCTTTTTCGTAGCGGAAAATATACTTTTCCGAACCTTTATTCAAAACGAGTTGTTTTCTGATATCTTCCATAGAATACCCAAGATCCCAAAAGATTCTTTTGCGGTTTAATCAAGCGGAAATTCATAGTCCAATGAGGCTGTTTAAACGGGCATTCGAAAAACGAACGTCTCATGGGGCGAATTTCCTTATCGTTATATCGACCGATAACTTAAAGTCCTTCAAAAGAAATTCGAAAAAAGACAGGCTTGGGGGAAAGATTTTCTATCGTCCCATAACAAGCGATTGAAAAATAGTGTAAAAGAAAGAGGGCGGGGGGATGATTTTATCGGATTTTGTAATATATGGTTTGTTTTTTCTCTTCTGCAACGATTTTGGCGGTGTTGAGAAGTTGCTGAATGAGTTTTTGTGCGATGTTGCGATTCAGGCCCAGCCCGTCGCAAATGTCATCAGCCGAACATGGCCGACGGCGGAGCATATCGAGAATTTCCGCCTGGCCGGAGGTGAATGCTCCGGTTTCGATGTGTTTGGAAAAATCGGCGATGACTTCAGTCGAATTGCCCCATTGCTGTGCGATTTGGTTCAGTTTTTCCGGGCTGACGCGAGCGGCATCGGGGTGTGTGATGGGGCGAACCGAGGTATTGAGTTGGACCTTATCAGGCCTGATTCGGAGGATTTGTTCTTTTATCTTTCGGATGGATTCCGGGTCCGTATTAACGCCTTCGCAGAAAAAGACTTCCAGCCAGTAGGAGCCTTTGAATTCCTGCCGGAAGCGGCATAATCCTTCGACATAGGTGTCGTAGTCGATGTCCGGGTGCGGGTGGTTCATGGTCTCGAAGGTTTGCGGGTCGCCGGCGTCCAGTGAGGGCATGACAATATCGGCCTTGGCGCAATCGGCGCGAACATCGTCCCGGCTTAGCAGGGTGCCATTGGTGATGACGACGACGGGCACATCAGTGAGCTGCTTGATGCTGTCGAGCAATTTGCCGAGTCCACTGTTGAGCGTCGGTTCACCGGAGCCGCTGATGGTGATGACGTCGGTTTCAAGGCCTTCGGCAATTTTGCGTTTCAATTCATCCAGGACCGCATCGATGGGGACGTATTCTTTGCGTTCAATCGCCTGCGGAGTGTCTTTGCCGAGTTGACAGTAAATGCAGTTTTGCGTGCAGGTCTTAAACGGCACAATGTCCACGCCCAAGCTGCGTCCCAACCTGCGGGAGGGTACGGGACCGAACAAATAATGATACGTTTCTTTTGACATGGCGATTACTGCCGATTATGAACGATATTGAAAATTTGTTTACAGGATTCGACCAGCGGCTGGACATCTTTTAATGTCAGCATACAGGCCGCGTCACACAGGGCATTGGCCGGGTCAGGGTGGATTTCCATGAACAGCGCATTGGCGCCGGCGGCGATGGCGGCTCTGCCCAGAACCGGGGCCATGTCAGGCGTTCCGGCACTGGCGGTTCCCAGTCCGCCGGGACGCTGGGTGCTGTGGGTCGTGTCAAACACGACGGGGCATCCCAACTGCTGCATGGCGCCAATCGCGGTCATGTCGTTGACGAGCCGATTGTAGCCGAAAAAAGTGCCGCGTTCTGTCAGCAGAATTTTTTCATTACCGGTCGAGCGGACTTTGCCGACGCAGTTTTTCATTTCGTCGGGACTGACGAACTGGCCCTTTTTGATGTTGACGGGTTTGCCGGTATTGCCGCAGGCGACCAAGAGGTCGGTCTGTCGGCACAGAAACGCCGGGATTTGAAGACAGTCTACAACCTGACCGACGGCTTTGGCTTGCGCGGCCTCATGTACATCGGTCAAAATCGGCAGTCCTGTTTTTGTGCGGATGTCATCGAGTATCTTCAGGCCCTTTTCAAGTCCCGGTCCGCGGAAGCTGTTTATGCTGGTGCGATTGGCTTTGTCGAAACTGGCTTTGAAGACACACTTGACACTAGTGGTTTTTTGCAGGTTCACTAAAAATTCGGCGATCTGCTCGCACAGTGATTGGCTTTCGATAACGCAAGGCCCGGCAATGATGAAAAACTCGCCCTTGAGTCCGACTTGAATTTGTCCAACCTGAAAACTGCTCATATTTATCTATCCTCTGGAAAAGTTGATTATCCTATCATTCGCCGCAGGCGGGTTCGGATGCCGGCGGGTTTGGCTCCCGGCGGGACGAGGACGCGGATGGCCTGCGGAATGACCTTAATATCCGCGGGCATTGCCGGACCGGGGTCGCCGTCGATCTGGCAGAAGACGGGGCCATCGGCGCATTCGACCTGAATCGAAGCGGCTTGTGTATAAATGGTTTTTTTACTTTTTATATGGGCTTTGAATACGGTTTTTGCCGCGTGCATCAGCAATGAAAGTTGTCCCGGACAGCGAAAAATGCAGACATCCAGCAGACCGTCTCCAAAATCAGCTTTCTTGCAGATGCTTAGGCCAATGGCATAGCGTGAGGTGTTTCCGATAAACACCAGTCCGCGGTCATTAAAAATTTCTTTTCCGTCGGCAATGACTTTGATGGGGGGGAATGGGTGTTCCCAGAAGGTTCGCCAGATGGGCCAGAAGTAGGTTAAGTGGCTGATGTGGCCGGTCCGGAAGGCACTGATGCGGTGAATGACCGACCCGTCAAAGCCAAATCCGGCAATGGAAGTGAAACAGCGACCGTTGACGGTTCCCAAATCAAGCGGACGGATACAGTTACCCTCAAAGGCCTTCACCAGTGTATCGACATGCAAATCAAAGCCCAGTTCATTGGCCAGCAGGTTTTCGGTGCCGCAGGGAATCGGCAGAAACAGTTTGTTGCTGCCTTCCAGTCCGTGGAGGACTTCCCGCAAGGTTCCGTCTCCGCCGGCAGCGGTTACCAATGCGCATCGATAGTCGACGGCGCCCTGGGTCGCCAGTTCACAGGCATGTTCGAGTGATTCGGTCAGCACGAGGCGTACTTCGTAGCCTTTTTCAACGAGGTAGTCTTTAAACTGTCCCGCGATCCGGTTGGCGCTGCTGGCTCCGGATTTGGGATTGACAATATATTGGATGTATCCGTCTTGCGGGTTCATATTTTATTCCTGTTTTAATTTATGTCGCATCATTGATGCATAACCTTGCGAGATGTGTGGTTCGTCCTGCAGGTTTAGTTTTGTAAGAACCGTTGTTATAGCCTCTTCATCCGGCCCTTCGACTTCTATAAAGCATCCCAGAAAAGGCAGTTCGTCCAGACAAACAGAACAATCGTCGATTTTCCAAATGGCGCGTTTTTTCTCGAGTATGATGCGTTTAGTGTATCCCAGCGACTCAAATATTTTTTCCATTGTCTCGGCGTCAATGACAGTGGTTTCATATTCGGGACGTGATTTATATTTGCCCTTTGTGCGTGCGCCTTTAAAGGTTACGGTTGCGGTTTGACCGTCTTCGATAAATTCCCGGCGAATCCGCAGGCCGCAGTCGTTTTTGTGCAGGAGCTTGTGCATATCCATAAAATAGGTATCGACCTGGCGAACTTCGTGCAAAAGTTCGGCGTTAAGCTCTTTGAGCTTGGCAGCGAGAGGCCCGAGGAAGGGCACCTTGATTTTTGCTTCAATTTCGCGACTCATTTTTTTCTGCATGGGCACGGCCCACCCTTATGTTATCGGCCGAGCGACAGCCACTGAGTAAAGCGAAGTGGATGGCTGGTCGTCCATCCGCCTCATTTTATTCGGCGGCTGCCACACGAGCGGATTTTACACGATAATATTCACCAGTCGGGACTTTACGACGATAATTTTTTTCGGTTCTTTGCCGTTCAGGGCCGCCTGTGCTTTTTCGCTGGCCAGGGCCAATGTTTTAATCTGTTCTTCGGTGGCATCGGCGGCGACGGTGATTTTGTCCTTGATTTTACCGAGCACCTGTACGGCCAGTTCGATTTCCTTTTCCTTTGCCAGTTCGGCATTAAATGCCGGCCACGGCTCATACGCCAATGTGTCTGCATGGCTCAGATGCTGCCAGAGTTCTTCGGCAATGTGCGGGGCGAAGGGTGAGAGAATCAGCACAAATTTCTCCATTACGTCTTCGGGGCGAATGTTTTGCTTGCTCATATGGTTGATGAAAATCATCATCTGGCTGATGGCGGTATTGAACGCAAAGTCATCAATATCCTCGGTCACTTTCTTGATGGTCTGGTGCAGGATGCGCAGCGTGGTTTCGTCGG
>JADHXS010000132.1 GCA_016782835.1 Phycisphaerae bacterium
AAACCGATGATACCGCCTCTTTTAGCAAATCCCACAAGATCGCTGATTGTCAGTATGCCATGCCCCGATGTCAGGCTGAGCAGTTCCTCAATGTAATCGTGCTCCGAATCACAAATAAACAGAACGTTACAGGCCCCGATGATATCCTGATATTGTGCCTGATAGGCGGCGAAAGCATTTGCTTTATCTTGGGAAGCCTCATAATAGAGATGATAGCTTGAAATCTCAACAATGTGGATTTTTCGTCCACGAACCTCTTTGTCAAGAATCAGCTGGAAGGCGGAATCAAACGGATTGAGCCCTAAAACGCCGATGATCATCGGGTTTGCGGACGTTTGATTCTTATTCTGAGATGCATTCTTTTCTTCGGGCCATTCGATAAATTTCATGAAGTTATAAATAAATGCAGCCTTGACTTCATATTCAATTTCCTTCGCGGTTTTCGGACTTGAGGATTGCATATTGACCGCAGCGAGGGAGATCGGCTGACACATCGTATCGGGTGCCGGCAAATTAAGGAACACGCAAACAACGAATACGATTAATGTTGTCATTACGTTTCGATTCGTCCATGAATGTGAGATAATGTTGCTGGCTCTCCGCGTCATGCAGCCTCACAGAATACAATATCCCGTATTTGGATGATTGTTGTTACTGGTTTTTGTTTACGATGCATTATGGTACCGAGAGAATCCGTCATATTGCCCGTTACCCTTTTAGAAATTGCCATATTTCGGCAATTCGTTACAAATTGCGGTACTAAACCTGATTTCTCAATAATTGATTTCGTCTGTATTTTATTGAGACTTAATGGGATTAGAATAGTTGTGGTGGATTCTACGGATGGAGGGATAACTTCTTTTATTGAAGGGTATTATAAGAACTTTAAAAAAGGAAAGTTAAAAAACTTTATCGGGAGATATATTATGGGACGAAAGAAGTTTTTTTAGCACTTAACGTACTTGAATCCGGGCAATTTAAGAGTGGTTGAAATCGGTATCAGTGCTCATTTCGATATGACATGTCGGGATTGCCTCAATGAATTTTCGACCATAGGTTTTCTGTACAATTCGGCGATCCAACACCACCACCATGCCGGTATCGTTTTTACTGCGAATCAGTCTTCCGAAACCTTGCTTAAATTTAATAATTGCCATCGGCAGTTGATAATTAAAAAAAGGATTTTCTCCGCGCTGCCGCAGTAACTCGATTCGGCCCTGGATTAGCGGGTGATTGGGGACGGCAAAGGGCAGCCGGACAATAATGACGTTGGATAAACTTTCACCAGGCACATCGACTCCCTGCCAGAAACTGTCCGTTCCAAATAAGACACTTCGAGTATCCTGCTTAAAAGATTCCAGCATCCGCATACGATTCAGTTGACCGCCCTGAACGAACAGTTCCATTTGCTGTTCGGCCAGCCAGCCTTCCAGCCGCTGGACGGCTTCCTTCATCAGGACATAACTGGTAAACAAGACAAAGGCGCGACCTTCGCTTTTCAGCAGATATTTTTTTATGGCGTTACAGGCGGCATCCGGAAATGTCGGGTCGTTAGGATCCGGCAAATTCGATTCGATATACAATTTAACCTGCTGTTGATAATTAAACGGCGATCCCAACTGCAGCGCGCTGAATTTTTCGAGTCCGATTCTGTTGCTGAAAAAAGAAAACCCTTCCTCTGCTTTTGGGCTGCAGCTCAAGGTAGCACTGGTCAGTATGACCGATTGATAGGCATCAAATAAATGACTTTTCAGGTAAGGCCCCACATCCAGCGGCGCACAGCGAAGAATGATTCTTTTGTGCCGATTCCGTTCGGACTCAACCCAATAAACACAGCCTTCCTTACGCTGGAATAGAAAGTCTTTAATATCGGATTCCAAAACTGCAAGTTTATCCGCATACCGAAGGATTTCATACTGTTCATCCTCATCCTGGGTATGCTCACCCAGTTTCGACAAGCATAAGCGAAGCGTTTTAATGGTGGTGCTTAAATTATCTTCCACAAATTCCGCTTCGCAGCGTCCGTTTTGCTCCTCGCCGGCATGTACATACCACGCCTGTACCTGTGCAAAGAACACCTGCATTGCCTGACGGCACTTTTTCACAAGCTGCCGGGCTTGCTCTGCATTTTTCTGAAATGAGAGGATTCCTTTTCGTTTTTTCGGATGAAAGAGACGATCCAGAAGATACGCGATTGAAAACTGGCTGATACGAATTCCGAAATGGTCTTCGGCGACATGCTCGATATTATGAGCTTCATCAATAATGATGGATTGATAGTCCGGCAAAACACCGACACCGGACTGCTTCAGCACCAGGTCACTGAACAACAATGCGTGGTTAGCAACGATAATATCTGCGGTCTCAAGCTGACGGCGCGTCCGCCAGTAAAAACATTTTGAAAAGTAAGGACACTTGCGTCCCTTGCAGTTGCCGTGTTCACTTTGGACGGCCTGCCAAACATTCATCGGCGGCACAAACGGCAAATCACTCGAAGAACCATCCGTGGTTTCCCTGGCCCATTCTGCGACACGAATCAGGGCATCTGGGTCGTCTTCAAAAAGGCTCATCTGTCGTTTCAGGGCGTACTCTAACCGGCGTTTGCATAAGTAGTGATTTCGTCCTTTTGCCAATCGAGCCGTGAATTGTTCCGGCAGGATGTCCCGAAGAAAAGGGATGTCTTTTTGGATGAGTTGCTCCTGAAGGTTAATGGTATAGGTACTGATTATGACTTTTCCCTGTTGCCGAAGAGCCTGGTCAATTGCACCTGCCAGATAAGCAAAGCTTTTACCGATTCCCGTTCCTGCTTCAACCGCAAGATGGAAGCTGCCTCGCAGGGCCTTTTGGACATGGCGTGCCATTTCGAGTTGTTCCGGGCGGGACTCAAAGTCTGTCCATTGACAGGCGATAAGACCGGCCGGTCCCAATAGCTTTTCTGCGTCCAGTCCTTCCTGACCCGTAAATGCGATCATTATGGATGGGTCCCGTTTTCAGGGATGATGACGTCTTTTAAAATCGCTACGGCAGCACTGTCCGGCATTTTTTCTTCGGCCTTGCCAATCATCTCTGCGGCTTTTGAAACTTTTCCATCATGATAAAGGACATACGCCATTAAAAACGCCAGTTCGCCCGAACCGCTGCGCTGCTGCCATGTTGCCATCTCGATCACCCGATTTTCAAACATGTCGCGGTCGCCGATGAGTGTAGCCATGTCATATTTTTTGGTGGCCAATTCGGGATTGATTTCAATTGCCCGGCTCAGATAATAAGCACTGCTCATATATTCACCGGCCGCAAAAAGAGCAAACGACTGACCGGCATAAGGGCGGGGATCCTCGGACATCCAAATGCCGGCCAAAGAGTAAGTATCGGCGGCTTTATAAAATTTGCCCTCTCGCATAAACTCTTCAGCGGCTCTCATATAATCGGAAAATTTCGACTCGGACAAAGTGGCAAATGTTTTATGTTCTCCGCGGATTTGTTCCGCTTTGGCGTGTGAGTCTATTCGGTCATTGATTTCCTGACTCGAGTTGTCGTTTTCATCCATATCCGACGAGTCGCCTTCGGTTGGTTCTGTTTCGCTTTTTTCTTCCAGAAAATCCTTGCGAACGGTAATTTCCTCGGGAAGAATTGTTTCCTGTTCCTTTTGGGATTCTTCGATTACCTCGAGTTCAGATTTTTTGAATGATTCTTGTTCTTTTTCGATTTCAGGCTCCTGCAAAGGTTCTTCAAGCAGGGGGTTCTCAAGGGTCGGCTTCTCGATTTCTTCCGGTTTTAGCACGATTTCGAAAAAGTTTTTAAATTTGCTTTGACTCTCTATAAGGGTTTGGCGAGCACTTTCTTTGGCTTTTTCTTTCAATTGAAACTGTCGTGAGAGAATTTGATCCAATTCCTCACTGCTGCTTGACAAGGGACGTTGCAGATTTTCCGTAAGAATCGTCTGTGACAGATTTGGCGAGGCATAGGAACTTTTCTGTGACTGTCCGCTGGTAATCGATTCGGATAATGCGGTTCGCTGGCCGTTCTGCACATAAAAAGATGAAACCGTATTCCGGGGTTCATAAAATGCACGTGTCTGTCCGGGATTGCGGTCGGAGAGAACCGGATCGGTCGAACGTCTCAAAAATGAAGTAACGGAACCGGTACCCGAGTCGTCCAGGTTTGTACTGCTGTAATACCTCGAACCGTAGGGCACGACTCCGTGAAAATACCGCAAGCCGCCGACATTGCCGGTAACGACATTGCTGCTTCCGGCATCCAGCGGATTGGGGCTTGTTAAAAGCCGTCGCCCTTGCCCCTCGCTCGGAACCGTTGCGTTGGCTGTGAATGAGGTACTCACGTTCGGATTTTCAACCCCTATAGAAACAGATGAGAGGCACAGACTAATAATGGGGATTATATAAATGACAGATGTAGTTTTCATAACGCATATTCCAAAATAATTATATAAGCTGCTTCGGCCCAAGGCCGGTTCCGCAATTTCACAGTTTAATTTTTGAATTATTTTTTACCATAGCGTGGCTTTTCCGCCCAGTTCAGCTTCCCCGCCAATGTCTCCCAATGAGTTCGCATGGGATTGTTGACCACTAAAAACTGCCCGTCGTGTTTTTGTATTTCGATGATGTCATCCGGATCAAGTTCGGCCTGTACCTGACCATCCAGTAAAAGAGTCGTCTGTTCATTCATCCGAATCATTTCGATGGTCACTTTGCTGTCTGCATTAATAACGATCGGACGAAAACTAAGCGAATGCGGACAGATTGGTGTAATGACCATTGCAGATAAACGGGGTGAAACGATTGGACCACCGGCCGATAGATTGTAAGCCGTTGAGCCGGTGGGAGTCGAAAGAATGATTCCGTCTCCGATACAGACTGCCAGTTTCTGTTTTTGTACCGACAATTTCATCTCGACCATATTAAACGGTGCTCCGGCGGTAATCACCACATCATTGACGGCGGTGGAAGAAAACACCTCCTCATCTCCCCGGCGTACCGCACATTGCACAATCATCCTTTTTTCAATGAGCACGTCACCAAAAAATATACGTTCAAACTGCTCCTGAAGTTCTTGGATGCTGAATTCGGCCAAAAAACCCAGTTTTCCAACATTAACGCCGATCACCGGCACTTTGCTTTGGCAAAGCTGGCGAGTGGCGCCGAGAATAGTGCCGTCTCCGCCAAAAACAACAGCGTAATCGGCTTGCCGTAAGACCTCCATGCTGCAACCGGTTTCGAAACAGTTGGAAACAATCTCAATCCTGTCTCCCGCAAAACTGACAAACTGCTCCAGCGCCTCATTTGCGTAGGGTCGGTTGGAATCTCCGAATATGATGACTCTGGGTTTTCCCATCTATGTCTCGCTTAGATATCTCTCTAACGTGTAAGCCTAAGAGCCTCCGAATAAATGCTG
>JADHXS010000133.1 GCA_016782835.1 Phycisphaerae bacterium
AAAGCCGCACGCGCACGTTTTGCGTTGTCGTATCTGGTGTTTGGTCTGTTGTGCATGGGAATATGGGAATACTGCCGCCATCACGGCACATTTGTGATTTCAATTGAAGTATTGCCGCTTGTTTGGTCGCTGGTTGCCGTCACTGCATTTTTCACACATGCGTTAACAATTTTAATCCTCTACGGCAAAGACAATAAACTTTCCGAAGGAGGCCCCGCATGAATCGCGCACAGAAAGAAGCATGGTTCGGCCTGTTTTTGGGAGTACCTTTGGTTCTTATCCCAGGTGGTGTTTTTATATTAATTTCTTATGACAAGGGGGCGTCTATTGCACCACCGTTTATGTTGGCATATCTTGCAAGCATGAGCTTCTTACCCTGGTTGATTCGTCACTTTGCCTACAGAAATAAAAAACAAGTTAACTATGATGAGCGTGACCGGCTGATTGAAAAACGAGCTGCCTTGATATCGTATTTCTTTTTTTGGTTATATTTTGTTATATCCTTAATCATCCCCTGGTGGGTTGCCGGCTCGGAAGGTTCTGTTCCTGCTGTTATATTGCCGATTATACTCACGGGCGGACTTTCGATTTTTGTATTTATACAAAGCTTAACAACTTTAATTCTGTACGGCAACGACAACAAACTTTCCGAAGGAGGCGCCGCATGAATCGCGCACAGAAAACAGCGTGGATGAACCTGATCACAGGATTCATCTGGGTCATCGTGATGGGATTGGCAAGTTATTATTTAATGAAAGATCCCACGTCCGCCGTATTTCGTTTGCTGGCAATCGTATCGGGTATTGTATTCTTGTTTCTTTTGGGATTTATAGCGTTTGTTTTGTCGAAGAAACAAAGCCCTGTAGAGCCGGCTACAGACGAGCGGGACCGCCTGATCAACAGGAGAGCAATCCAAATCGCTTTTGTTGGACTCTGTATCTTAATGTTTTTGGCAACTGCATTGCCAATGTGGATATGTGGAATGGATAGTTCCATCCCAACGGTTGTTTTACCGCTGATCAACATGATTGTATTTCTGGTAACACTGACGATCTACAATGCAGCCGTTTTAATCCTCTACGGAGCAAAAGGAGGCCCCGCATGAATCGCGCACAGAAAAACGCCTGGTTTGGATTGATAAATTGTTTGTTAGCGATTACTTTTTGTGTTTTTTTCGTTGTGGGTCAAGTTTTTTTTGCTGTTCCTGTACCCGGCTTTAAATTTGCTCCTCAGCCCAGCCAAACAGAAATAATCGTCAAAGTAATTCTGCGTTTCTGGCCGCTGGTGCTGCCTGTGATTGCATTGATACTGTTGTTGACTCCGCGCAAAAAGCAACGCCCGGTCGAGCCGGATTTCGATGAATTGGACACCGCAATCCAAAATAAAGCCATTCGTGTCAGTTTTATTTCCGTCTGGTTTCTGTGGCCGCTGGCTTTATGCATAACTATGTTGAAATTGGGAATACTTGGAGTCCTTCCTGCGCTTTTCTATTTTTATATCCACCTCGGAGTCTTTCTTATTTGCATGGCCATCTACTTTTTAACAAAGGTGCTTTTGTATAGGAAACAAACAGAAGGGCCTGCGGATGAGTAAGGAACAGCTTAGCAACCATATCCGTCGGCTGCGATTTGATGCCGGGGAGATGACTCAGCAGCAGTTGGCCGATATTGTCGGCGTCACCCGCCAGACCATCATTGCCACCGAGCAGGGCCGCTACGCACCATCTTTGCCGCTGGCCATAAAAATCGCCCGCGCCTTCGGCAAACAGGTCGAAGAAGTCTTTCAATTAGAGTAACACTGGATTCCCGCCTTCGCGGGAATGACAATTTTTATAGAAAAGAGGAAACGGTGTTAGTCCACATGGATCACGCCTTGTTTCCGGTCGGCTGCGAGGGAGGCGCGTTTGATGATGTCGTAGAGTTTTTTGGGCTGGGCGACTTTTTCAAATTCAAAGACCGGGTCGGTTTCATCCTTCGTCACCAGCGTTACCGTCCCGACCCCGACCAGACAATCCAGCAGCGACCGATGCAGTTTCAGGTCAATCACCCGGAACATGTCAAGGTTGTCAATCTGCCGGCTGAAAATCCCCCGCGTAAATTCAATGCGGTCCGTGCTGACCTCGTAATGAATTCGTTTCAATTCCGCCGTGCGGAATAGACTGTTGCCGATGGTAATCAACAGCAGGGCGATGCCCGTATATCGACAATAGCGCGTGATCTGCACGGCGGCATCATCAGTAACAGCAGGGACCAGCTTCTGTATCAGGTTTCCAACCGGATACCGCCACAAAAAAACAGCAAGTACCAACAGCAGCAGGGCGGTAAAATAGAATCCCAGCAACCCCCACAGCGATGGCGAAGTGGAAAACAGCGCAACATCCGGCTGCGATGGAGCCGGATAGCCCGGATGTGTCGGTTCATCATTCGGCGCGGAGCGATGGATGCGGCGGTCATGATACGACACCGGCAGACCATCACTGCCCTCAAGGAATTCCTTGCAAAACCGGCACTTCACGGCCTCGGCGTGAATTCTTTCGCCGCAAAACGGACATTTTTTTTTCGGTCCCTCGGGCACTGGGTTTTAATCCTTTATTATGAGCATTATCAAGCGGCTCACGCCGCTGTGCGTTTGCTGTTTTATCGTCCTTTTGGACAAGAATAGGTTAAAAAGGCAAAATTCGCAAGAAAATTCACGCTGGCCGCCACCGGACGTTTCCCCCTTCCCACAGGCCGCTTTTGGTGTTATAATGCCGCATCCGTAAATAAATAGATTCATTTGAAAATAGGAAATTGAAAATATTATGGCGTTACCCGTTGTAGCTATTATTGGACGCCCAAACGTGGGCAAGAGTAGTCTGTTGAATTCGCTGTCCGGCCAGATGATCAGCATCGTTGATCCAACCGCCGGGGTGACACGCGATCGCGTCAGCACCATTATTGAGCAGGGCGACCGCTTTTATGAACTGGTCGATACCGGCGGCTACGGGATTGTGGACTCCGACGCGCTCGAACAGCATGTCGAAGGCCAGATTTTCCAGGCCATCAGTATGGCCAGCCTAATTCTTTTCATGGTCGATATCCGCGAAGGCATCATGCCGCTGGACAAGCGTATCGCCCAGATGATTCGCAAACATTCGCCGAAGGTCATCTTGGTCGCCAACAAGGCTGACAGTTCGCGGCAGCTTGGCAGCGCTGGCGAATTTGTCCGGCTGGGGTTCGGCGCCCCCATCTGCATTTCAGCCCAGAATTTCGTCAACCGTGCCGAACTCATTGAGCGCATCCACAAAGAACTGGACCACCTGCCGAAGGAAAAACCTACAGAAACCGCGGTAAAAATCGCTATTGTCGGCAAACGCAATGCCGGCAAAAGCACATTTATCAACTCCGTCGTCGGCCACGAGCGCGTCATCGTCAGCGAAATACCCGGAACCACACGTGATGCGGTGGACGTTCACTTTGAAAAAGACGGCCGGCAATACATGATTATCGACACCGCCGGCGTTCGCAAAATCGGCAAGATGAAAGATGATGTCGAGTATTACGGCTACACCCGCGCCACACGCAGTATCCGTCGCGCCGATGTGGTACTGTTTATGACGGATGCCACAACCAAAATCTCGCAGGTGGACAAGAAGTTATGCCATTTAATCAAAGAGGAACTCAAACCCTGTATTATCATCGTCAATAAATGGGATTTAGCGAAGGATTTTGCCGACACTGCAGAATACGGCGGCTATTTCGACCGCGTCCTGACGGGACTGCGACATGCACCGATTGCATTTACTACCGCAACCGAAGCAAAAAATACCCAGAGTGTGCTGGACCTGACAACGGAATTATTCAAACAGGCCTCAACAAAAGTTTCCACGGGTCGGCTGAACAAAGCGATTGAAATTATTTCCGAAGAACGTGTAGGCGGCAGTCGCAAAATGAGCGGTTTTCCAAAAATCTTTTACGCCACGCAGGTGGCGGTTCGACCCGTGTCGATATTGCTGTTTGTCAACAAGCCGGAGTGGTTTGATGAACCTTATCAGCGATTTGTTATCAACCGATTAGGTGAACTGCTGGGACTGGAAGAAGTCCCAATCCGCCTGCTGCTGCGCGGACGCGGCTCCAATAAAAATGAATAGTCGGACCTGACGCATAAATGATTTCAATCAAAAAGGAAAATGTTGCGTTAAAAAACTTAACGATATGTCTATTGCTGTCTGCACTGACATTTTCCGCTTTCGATCTCATTCTCGAAAACGATTTTATCCTCTATGATGATCCCGGCTATGTAACCGAAAACGAACATGTCCTGCAGGGACTGACCGGCGATTCGGTATCGTGGGCTTTTCAAACAACATTCATCGGAAATTGGATTCCCCTGACATGGCTGACACACATGCTGGACGTTGAGCTTTACGGTATCAATCCAAAAGGCCACCACCTCAATAACCTTATTTTGCACATTTGTAATGTACTCCTGGTATTCATGCTTTTTCAGATGACAACCCAAAAACCTTGGGTCTCCGCCATTGCGGCGATTCTTTTTGCGATTCATCCCCTTCGAGTTGAATCCGTCGCATGGGTTGCGGAACGAAAAGATGTTCTCAGCGGTTTTTTTGGATTATCAGCATGTATCAGCTATGTTTTATATGCCGGTCATTCATCACGCAAAAAACGATGGTTTTTCTATGTCCTGACAATCATTCTTCTGACACTGGGCTTGATGTCCAAAGCCATGCTGGTTACCTGGCCGTTTTTATTTCTCGTACTGGACTATTGGCCTCTGAAACGATTCGGCCAAACAGACAATGCAATAGCAATAAATATTTCCGGCAAACGTCAACTTATTCTTGAAAAACTTCCTTTTTTATGTCTGGCTGTTATTTTTTCAGTGATTGCTTTTTACGCCCAAAAATATCAGGCTGCTGTTCATACGCTTGAATTGTCTCCTCTGAATCTGCGATGCCCCAATGTCGTGGTATCGTATGGGCGTTACCTGGCAAGAATGTTCTGGCCTCGTAATCTGTCTTTGCTTTATCCGCTGAACCTGGAAATTCTGGCAACTCCAAAAGTCATCATGTCGTCCGTAGTACTGATTATTATCAGCAGCTTTTGCATTGTCTGGAAAAACAAAAAACCGTATCTGCTTTCCGGCTGGTTGTGGTTCATGGGGACGCTCGTGCCCGTGATTGGCCTTGTCCAGATCGGAAGTCAAGCCATCGCTGACCGTTACACGTATCTTCCTTCAATTGGTATTTCTATAATGGTCGCATTCGGTCTGAATGAAGTGGCTCGAAAAAGAAAAGGGATTCGCACTATTATTTTCATCCTCCTTGCCTGTATCCTGCCCCTGTTGATGTTGTTAACCTGGGTTCAATG
>JADHXS010000134.1 GCA_016782835.1 Phycisphaerae bacterium
TGGGCCATTTACGCATACACCAAAAGACTGGAAACATCTTGAAAGACCTTTTTCCGCATTTAACACTCCAAATCAATCGTCGAGCAGCTTTTATAGATGTTATTATTATACACTATTATGTCCCATCATAGTATCGGTTACTTACCGATTATTTGCGAAAAAAGTGAATGAGCCATAAGATTAATGTCAAAATGAACGAAAGCACAACGCACGAAACAATCGGAAAAAAGACACGCCAGTTTTTGCCCCCAAATTCAAGATCGCCGGGCAAGCGAAACAGCCCCAGATTTGAAAGCCCCATAACAAGAATACCTGCGGCCATCAATATCAATCCCGCAAAAACCAGCAGTTTCCCAAGTTGCCCCGGCTCAAATCCCTGCAATTTCAACTCCCTGCTAAAAGCCGAATTATAGCCGACCGATGAAACCCCCACAAGAGAATTGTCCAAAATCAGGGCAAAAACAGGCACATTCGATTCTAAAACATCGCATTCTGTCTCAAAAACCCCTCGGGTCGTCGATTTTTACTTGACGAAACATTCCACAGCCCGCATACTACACAAAAATGTGTGTGCGGGGAAAATTTCTGGAATAATCTGTACCTATAACTATATTTAAGGAATTGGGACATGGCCACTCGTCAAGCATCACAAAGCAACGCAATGCTTTATTCGCTGATTACATTTGTTGCGTTGTTTATTATCGCAACTGTCTGTGCCGTTATCTTTTACGTCAAATCCGAAGAATACCGCACGAACAGTGAAAACCATGCCGCGGACCTGGCAAAAATAGCGAACCCCACGGAAAACAGAAACCTGGCCAAAATCGTCGGAAAACCCGAAGGCGGCAAGACGTATCTGGCCACGATGCAAACCGTGGTCGACGAGTTGTATAAAATGATTCTGGGGAAAGCGGTTCCCGAAAATACCCCGGCGACCGTAAAGCTGAACGAAATTTCGGCAGCCGTCAAAAGCACGCTAATCGACGATCCGGCCATGGATGAATTGGTCACTCCGGTTTACGGACCGGACGGAATCGCAATTTTGAAAAGCGTCGAGGATTTAAAGCAGGAACTTGAAAACGCCAAAGCTGAAATCGATAATTCCAAAAATATCACGGAAGACCTCCAGAATCAATTGGAAGATGCTCAAGCCAAAAATGAACAGCAGCACCAACAGTTTTTGGCGGAACTGAACCAATTCCAAACCGACTACGATGAAATTCGAAACCGCTTCGACGAGCTTAAGCAAACCATGCAGGATTACAACGATGAGCAAATTCAAGAATTCCAGGACAAACTCGAAGACGCACAGGCCAGCCTGCGAGCCAAACAATTAGACCTGCAGGAAACGGAAGGCAAACTGGAAGAAACCAATCAGCTTTTGGACTCGGCGCTTTCAAAAATCAATGAAATCAAGCCCAAACCGAATATTGAGGTTCAGGCGTTCAGGCCCGACGCGCAGATTGTCAGAATCGACTTACAAAACGGTATCGTTTATCTGGATGCCGGAACGAAGGACCATATCTATCGTGGGTTGACGTTCGCCGTTTATGACCGAAACCAGCCGATTCCGGAAAGCGGGGAAGGCAAAGCTGAAATAGAAGTCTTTCAGGTCAACCAGCAGGCATGTGCCGCTCGAATCGTAAACTCTGACAAGAAAAATCCGATTGTTAAAGAAGACATCGTATCCAACCTCATTTGGGATAGTCAAACATCGAATCGATTCGTAGTCATTGGTGATTTCGATTTTAACAACGACGGACGTCCTGAACAGGACGGCAGAAAACGGATTATTGAATTAATTCAGCGCTGGGGCGGCAGCCTCATGGACAACGTGACGGTCGATACGGATTTTATTGTCGTCGGTATGGCCCCTGACCCGCTGGCGCGTCCGACTCAGGATGAAATCGATATCGACCCCATGGCCCAGCAGCGTCATGAGCAATCTCTCCGGAAAATCCGCGATTACAAAGAATTGCTGGATAAGGCCAATAATCTAAGTGTCCCCGTGTTTAACCAGAAACGTTTTATGTACCTGATCGGCTATGAGACCCTGATCAACCAGAATCCCGGCATGTAAAGTAATGCAGGCTGCCGGTCAGCAGTTAGAAAAACTCTCTCCCCCTGCCAAGGGGGAGTACCCCGAAGGGGGGAGGGGGTATAAAAACACCTGTGGCAAAAGCCGCCGCCGTAATTTTACATTTTGATTTTTAGTTTTTACATTTTAACAATCCCGATATCGGCAACAAACACCCGACCCGTTGCTGTCCGTGATTCGGGACATTCAACAAAGCCCTTCTTGATCGCCGCAAAGGTAACGGTCGTCGCCGCTTCGATACAGACCGGCAAAGGAAATCCCGTATCACAATCCATCCCCGATGGAATATCCACCGCAACAATCGGAAGGTTATGGGCATTCAAACAACGAATCAACAGCGCCGGCGGACTTTTCAATTCACCGCTCAGCCCCGTCCCCAATAGCGCATCCACCAATAAATCACAGTCTTTCACATGTCCCTCAATGTCTTTGCAAACATCAGCCGATTCAATATCAAGAACATCGATGGAAAGGTTCATTTTCCGGCAAATCTCAAAATTAATTTTCGCATCGCCTTTAATTTTCGCCGGGTCCGTGCAAATCACGATGTTGACCCCAACCCCCTGATTGAATAAGTGCCGCCCAATCACAAAACCATCCCCGCCGTTATTGCCGGAACCGCAGAAAATACACACTTTCGGCTTCGAATGCCCTTCCAACGTATGCAGGATTAAGTCGGCACAACTGCGCCCCGCATTCTCCATCAACACAACTCCGGGGATGTGAAGCTGTTCGATAGCGCGGGCATCGAAATCCCGCACCTCCTGACGCGACATCACCGAAAATTCATCCGTATTATCACCGGTCCATTCTTTCATATTTTCTCATTATAAACCCAAATCGGTCATGCGTCAATTGACACCGTCAACAAAAGCGGATAACATGACGGCATGAAAAGAAGCATTAAAAATCCATTATTATCGAGAATTGCATGAAAATCCTCTTAACCAACGATGATGGTATTTTTGCCCCCGGTATCGCGGCGATGTATAAACGTCTCGTGACGTTTGGGGATGTTTTGGTAGCCGCCCCGGCCGATGTCTGCTCCGGAGCCGGCCATAGCATTTCGCTCAGAGAAATCAGTTGCGAATATCTTGACATCGCCGGAAAATTCGCAGGATACAGTGTCGAAGGCTCCCCCGCCGACTGTGTCAAGCTGGCCGTCAATGAATTATTCGGCTCAAATGGCCAATTTGATCTGGTCATTTCCGGAATGAATCAGGGTGCCAATGTCGGCATCAACATTTTTTATTCCGGCACCGTCGCAGGAGCCATCGAGGCGGCTTTCTACAACATTCCCGCCATCGCCGTCAGCGCCGCTCTCGACGATCCGCTGGACCTGGAAGCGGCCGCTGATTATGCCGTTGACGTCATTAGGCAACTGCTGGACCTGCCCCCCGGTCGCGTGGCAAACCTGAATATCCCCCAATTATCGAAAGGCAGACCCAAAGGACTGCTGGTTGTGCCTCAATCAACACACGGTTTTGAGGAACAATATCAAACACGAACGGATCAATACGGCCGGCGCATCTATCAACTGACCGGCGGCAATCATCGCGACACCGAAGGCGGACAGTGGACCGATACCATGGCGCTTCAGGCAGGTTACCTGACATTAACCTGTCTGCGGCAGGAATTGACCGACCCGAAAGGAAATGACCTTTTAAAACAAAAATCACTGAAGTTAAAGACATGAGCCATATTCGGGAGAAGCATGTATGGGAAACGTTTTTGAAAATGTCTGGCTGCTGCTGACCGTCGCCGGGATTGCCCTGGTGGTTGTTTCCGTCATCCGACAAGCCAAACCCGAATGGCGGTATTGGCCGCTGTTGGTTCCTCTCGGAATCGTCGGGCTGGCGTTTGCGCTGGATGCAATGGTGAAAACGGATACCGAAGCACTCCGCCAAATTATCACCACCTCTAAACAGGCGGTAATGAACAACGATGTACAGATGCTGATGGCTTTCGTCAGTCCCAATTACGCCGACAGATCACGTCTCAATAAAGCCGCTCTCGAAAAAGAAGCAAAACAGGTACTCAGGACCGCTTCCATAAAAAAAATCAAGACACAATCGCATCGACTGACAATCAACGCACTCACGGCCCAAAGCCAACTGAACATCGTGGTGCATTTCAATGATGACAGCCGGTATGCAACGATGGGAACGCTGGTTTTTGTCGGCATGGAACTAAACTACGAAAAACTTGGAAAAAACTGGTTTATCAGAAGCGTCGAAGTCATCTCGATTAATAACCAACCCTGGAACTGGTGATAGGTCCCCTCACAATTTAGCGGTTGATGTTCAAGTAATCGGATACTGTGGGATTCCGGGGCCTCTGTTAGAATGTGTATTGCAGCCGTGCAAAGAACATCCGTCCAGGCATTTCATAAGACGTAAAAGTGTTCACATCATACACTGGTTGTTAGGGGCTTGTTCAACACATCTGAAACACCCACCATCAATTCACCGCGTTGATTCGCAAAGCGTCTCGCCAGACTCATCTCCAACCGATGGAACATAGCTCCCCTCTCCAAAAACGGCATTTTAAAGGGGTTTTGGGATGGCTTCTACAAATCAGGGCTTTTTAAAAACGGTCTTTGATCTATGCAAAAATATGGTATGAGTTATAAGACTTTTGGGTATACGGCTTCTGACAAAATGGTATGGGAATTAAAAAGGCATCCACCTGAATGCCCTTTTAAGCACACAAAAATAAACCTGCGTAACAAACGAAGAAAAGGAATTCAGCTACACGAGCGATTTGCGGCGTTCAAGAATATTCTCAATCTTTTCCAGCAGTTCACTCAGGTCAAACGGCTTGATAATATAATCGTCGATGTTGCATTCCTTCGCTCGCTGGATATCCTGTACCTGACTGCGGGCCGTCAGCATAATAACCGAAATATCCGCGCCCCACTCCTGCTCGCGAAGCTTTTTCAGCATTTCGTGACCATCCAGAATCGGCATAATCACATCCAGCAGAATCAGATCGGGATGCTCCTCGTGCGCCGTTTTTAGTCCTTCATCTCCATTGCAGGCCGTCACAACAACATAATCGTTCATTTCCAGGCGATCTTTGAGCGTCTGAACAATATTCGGCTCATCGTCAACAACAAGAATCTTGGCCTTGCACGGCTTTTTTCCAAGTCCGAAAAAATCAAACATTGCTCTATCTCCATATCAAAAAATATCTTTTAG
>JADHXS010000135.1 GCA_016782835.1 Phycisphaerae bacterium
GACACGGACAAACGATTTATTCGACCCCGTTGGGGTCGGGGATGTTTTGTGTGTTCGTTTTCCCCGGGTTGCGCTGCGCTTACCCGGGGCTATTTTTATTTCAGCCCTTCGGGGTTTATCGTGCCGTTGGGTGTTTGGCGTTTTTGTTTGATGTTTGGGGGTATGTGTTGCCGTGGGTCTCCCATCGTGGCGCTGGCGCTTCACGCTTCTGTTTGGGAGTTATCGGTATATTTATGCTGCCCTTACAGGGCGAGGGGGATGGGGCGGACAGGTTTGACGGGTCGGACATACACAGACGAACACGGACTAACACAGACAGACACGGACAAACGATTTATTCGACCCCGTTGGGGTCGGGGATGTTTTGTGTGTTCGTTTTCCCCGGGTTGCGCTGCGCTTACCCGGGGCTATTTTTATTTCAGCCCTTCGGGGTTTATCGTGCCGTTGGGTGTTCTGCATTTTTGTTTGATGTTTGGGGGTATGTGTTGCCGTGGGTCTCCCATCGTGGCGCTGGCGCTTGGAGCTTTTTGTTTGGTTTGCGGTTGCGTTTCAACCCCGATGGGGTTGGGTGGGGATGGGGTTCTGTACCACGGGTTTCGGTCGCTTCGCTCCCTGCACCCGGGGCTATTTTTATTAAAATCCCTACGGGATTATGGCATTATTTTGTTTAAACGAATGGTTTAGTTTTGGTTTAGTTTTGTACGGATGATTTCGGCTCGGAGGCTGTCGCGCTGGTCGGCGTTGAGCATTTTTCCGGCCCGCAATTGTAAATGGGCCGGTTGAGTCAGCATGAAGAGTTCATTAATGGTGGCCAGGTTGATGTCTTTAATGCGTCCGACGTTGACTCCCAGCCGGATATTGCTCAACAAAAAGAGCGCTTCCTGCGAACTAATCAGATGTGCATTTTTCAGCACGCCGATGGCCCGTTGGATTTTGTCGTCGAGTATTTGCGGTTTTTTATCGAGCAGGACTTTCCGCGCTTCGGCCTCATAGGCAATAATTTTCGGAACGATTTGGTTGGAAAAATCATCAACGATTTGTTTTTCACTGACGCCGAGTGTGACTTGATTGGACAGTTGGAAGAAATCGCCGATGGCTTCTGTGCCTTCGCCGAACAGGCCGCGTATGGCCAGATTACAATCCCGTGCGGCGTGGAGAAATTTTTCAATGTGTCCGGTCATTTTCAGGGCGGGCAGATGCAGCATGACCGAGACGCGGATGCCGGTGCCGAGATTGGTCGGGCAGGCGGTCAGATAGCCCAACCGGCTGTCAAAGGCATAGTCGAGTTTTTTCTCGATGACGTCGTCAATGCGGTTTATGCGTTCCCAGCAGGAATGCAGCTGCAGACCGGCCGCGTATACCTGGATACGCAGGTGGTCCTCCTCATTGAGCATCGCGGTAAAGGCCTCGTCATGGGCAATAATCACGCCGCGCGGGCCGGAGCCTTTGGCATGGCGATGGCTGATGAGATGCCGTTCGGTCAGCAGGATACGCTCCACATCCGAGGCCTGGTCGATGTCCACATACTCGACTTTCTCACCGAGGTCCAGCGACAGCAGGGTCTCTTTGAGTTTATTCTGCAGGTCCTGCTGGCGTTCGGGACTCAGACAGGGAAGAAATTCGAAGCCGGCGATATTGCGTGCCAGGCGAATACGTGAGGAGATGACGACTTCGGAGAGGACGTCGGTGCCTCCGCCGAACCATGAACTGGGATGTTTATATAAATCAGCCGGTCTCATTCGTATGACTTTATCTGGTCCCTCAGACGGGCGGCGGTTTCATAATCCTCATTTTTGACGGCCGCTTCCAACTGATGATGAAGATTGTTTAACGCCACATTTTTTTGATCTTCCTGCGGCCTGCGGGACGGTACTTTTCCACAATGTTGGTGTTTTCCGTTTTGTGTCTGCTCGATCAGCGGCATCAGTTCCTGCCCGAACTCCTCGTAGTCATGGGAACAGCCAAGCAGGGTCTCTTTCGAAAACCGTTTCAGGGTCATGCCGCAAACCGGGCAGGCCCGGTCAGATGCCGGAGACGACGACCCCTCACCTGCTTGCGGTCCGGCGCTAAGCAGTGTGCTGAGCAGTTCGTTGAGCGGAATTTGCGTCTTAACAGCCAGTCCATGCTGCTGAGCACACTCCTGGCACAGATGTCTTTCGCTTCGCTGTCCATTGGTAATCTCAGTCAAATGAACGGTTGCTGTTTTTTCTTTGCAGCTCTGGCAGATCATGATTGATTCCCTTATTATATTTCTAAAATTGTAACATTTTAGCCGATTGTAAAAAAACAGGAAACCCCCTTCGGCGGAGGTCATTTTTACGCTGGATTCCCGCTTTCGCGGGAATGACAAATCGGTATTTTACACTTGGCTAAAGTCTTACCTGAAATTGATTATATCACAGAGATGCTTCTATATCGACGAAAAAACGGCCCGGCTGTAGGAGTTTGTGCCGGTTAAACTGAGAAACGGGCTCGACAACCTGCCGCTTCCGTGACCTCGACGAAGTCCAGATGGACGGTATCCGGCAATTTAGGCTCAATTTGCTGATACAGAATAGCCGCGAGGTTCTCGGCAGAGGCGTTCCGCTGTTCAAAAAGCGGGTTGGTTTCGAGGCGTTGACTGCGAAAGTCCTGTAATGTGCGTTCCAGCAGCAGTTTCAGTTCTTCGAAATCCATCACCAAATCCTCATTGTTCAGCTTTTCTGCAGAAACCGCGACACACACTTTCCATTCATGGTTGTGCAAAGGTTCCTGTGTGCCGCCGGAAAATGTCAGTTGATGCTGTGCTGTAAACGAGCTTTCCAGGAAAATTGTAAACACGCTACTTCCTCTTTCTGCATTATCACTAATATAAACGTCGTTTTACTCCGGCACATCCGTGTCGAGAGCGGGAGGTTTTTGGGCTATTTTTTGACGCAGCCGCTGGTAAACGGTTTCCGGAATCAGCTTTGAGACATCACCGCCGAGCAGGGCAAGCTGGCGAACCATGGTAGAGTTGACATAGCCGTATTCTTCGCTGGTCATGACGAAGACGGTTTCAATGCCGGCGACCGTCCGATTGATCATCGCCAACTGAAATTCGTATTCGACATCACTAAGGTTCCGCAGCCCGCGAAGCATAACGTCCGCCTTCATTTGGGCGGCAAATTCGACCGTCAGACAGTCGTAACTTTCAACCGTAACACGCGGCATATCAGCGGTCAGTTCACGGATCATCACAATACGTTCGTCTTTTGTGAAAAATTCAGCTTTTCCGGGATTTTGACCGACCGCAATAATGAGACAGTCGAACAGTTTGTTGCCTTTCCGGATGACGTCGAGATGGCCGTTGGTAATCGGGTCGAACGAACCGGGGAAAATGGCTGTAATTTTTTTGTGCTCCATGGTAGTCGTCCCTTTACTGCCGGTTATCGCTTATCCAGTGACTCCAGCAACAGTTCTTCAAGGTCTTTGGCGGCATTTTCGACATTCAGCTGATTCATAAAGTATTCAGCGGCGCTGAAACGCTGTTCGGCCAGTTTGCGTGAGGTTTCAAACCGGAAACTTTCTTTCAGGCGTGCCTGCCAGTATCGATAATCGAGCTTGCGTTTCCAGTTTTCCATGACGTCAGAGACGCTTTTGCCGTGGATGACATACCGGCGAAACTCATGGAACAGGCCGACCGCACCCATATCGTCCAGGTTGCGGGCATCCGAAAGAATCATCGCTTCGGTCATTTCTGTGAATCGGTTGGAGGATTCGACGATGATTTTGTTGATTTTGTCGATTCGCGGACCGGCCAAGGCACCGGCGAGGCTGTCGGAAACGACCTGTGTCGAAAAATCACACAAATCCGAAGGGCTGATATCGGCCAGAACCAGGCGGGCCGAGACGTCTTCGGCGTCGGTAAAATGGGCAAAGCCCGAATCGGCGAAATACCCGGCCGCGATCAGGCAGAACCGGTCAATGGCGACGGCCTGCTCGGTCAGTTCCGGCATCCGGCAGATATGCTCGACATTGCGAAGGATACGAAGCGTGCGGTCCCACAACCAGTGATCCTGCATTCCGGTCAGCGTGGGTACATTCAGCACCTGCTGAGCGAGTTGACGAATAACATCTAATTCGGACATGACAACTCCTTATAATAATATGATTGCATTCAACTATTTAATCCATCATATCACCCGATGCGGACGAGTGCAATACGCTGCGTCCGATAGAGTCGGTTTTATCAGGACGTATTTATCGTCTTGTTACCGTTATAATCGTTAATAGTGTACCAACCTTTTTAAAAAATGCGAGAGCAAATCTGAACTCTTCGCTTTTTTAATGGGTAAATCTGCCGATATATTTCGTAAGTTTTATATGAAATGGTCGAAAAATTGAAAAATATTTACACAAAAATAATGCAGACTACCGAAGTACATGATATAATGGCAGGGATTAGCCAGGGAATCGATGACCATCCAGTATGGGTCAATAAACCAAAATCAAGGATGAATATGGCCAGTCAAAACAGAAACATCACAGTACTTTTCTCGCTTATCGCATCGATGACCATCGGTGCTTTGGTGCTGATGGCGCTGGATCATAACGGTCCCAGTGCGGGCGCCTACAGTTTATCCAGTTATCTGCGTCTGGATCCCGTCGAAGAGGTGGTCCGCAATACAATTCATGCTGAACCCGTCCGGTGGGGCCGGTTAGAGGTGGTCTATAGCTGTACCAGCGGCGGCAACGCCGAGGAACTGGCATTGCTGACCGGGCTGGCCGACGGCGGACCTGCGGAATTCCATTTTGTCGTTTGCAACGGCAACGGCGGAAGCGATGGCCGGATTCAGGCGGCGACCCTTTGGCAAAAGCAGAAAATCTGCGGCAGCAGGGCTGAGACGATTCGCGTCTGTGTAATATCGGACGATCAAAGCGATGCGCTGACCGACAGCCAGCGTCAGCGAACCAATGCCCTTGTGGAGAGCTTAAGCCGGACGTTTGATATCAGCCCCCGCAATATCCGCTATCCCCTTGATTGGCAGATGTAGCATTCAAAAAGAAACCTCAAAACCGGGCCTAAACCCCGGTTTTTTTATGGACAAAACTTTCATACAGGGATGGTTTCTTAAAAGTCAAACGAACCTATCTTGTCATTTTCTTGTGCGAAGTTAGAACCTATCCGAAAAACCTGCTCTATTGCGGCCGGCTGCAAAGTCCGATGCCTGCGTTGGCGGGTCAAAATCGTCCTCGACGTAGTTTCAACTACGCCTGCGGGGATTTTGCCCTGCCGCCTT
>JADHXS010000030.1 GCA_016782835.1 Phycisphaerae bacterium
AGATACATTCATCGCGAGAGGCTCCTTTCAAAATCAACGATTTATCAACTTTAATGGATTCTTCATACGTTCCAGCCGGTATCTCAACGGTCGCCCCCGTTTCTGCCGCATCAATCATGGATTGAAGATTGCCCGATGACACACTACTGGAAGATGCTCCGTTTCCACCCATCGGCCGCACAACCGCACGAATCATCCAGTCACCTTCTTCAAATTCGGAAAATCCGTCTTTGGGGAGTCCTTTATAGGAATTGCCGGATGCGGCGCCGTCATAATGCACATAGACGCCTTTGGTCTGCTCGGCATTAAAACCGACACAGATATAGAATCGATCAGGGAGTTGCGTCGCCTTGACACGCATTTTAACCCACTTCGGATCGCCCTTTTTAAATGTGCTATAGGGAAATTCAAAGTCTTCAATAACCTGCTGATCCATATCGCACAGCCAGACATGAAATTTCTCCTTTGGCGGCTGGTCATATCCGTAACGTGAACCGTAAAGCATCACGGCAACCAGCTCGGATTTTTTTTCGGTCTCAAAAAAAACGGCATGCCCGCTGCCCGCAATACTTCGCTTTCCCGCGGAGTTACCGTCATCCAGTACCAGCATTTCCGGCTTTGAAGGAGAGGTATTCGCTGTTTCGGTTTTCGACGGCTCTTTTGCCGTATTTGGATCAGAATCAGCTTGGGCCGAGGTAAATGTCGTCGCCAGCAATAATAAGATTATTGCGATAACAGGTATCCATGATATCTTTTTGTTTTTGAATTGTGCAATCATCGTAATTCTCCTTTTGAGTAAAGATTGATTTTCGGCAATCCCCGCCATAGCGGGTAATCTTTGCTGACGGGCAAACCGTTCCAAAAAAGTTAAAATGGTTGCCCCGTATTCTTTTGATTCACCGTCTTTGAGACTCGACAGTGCCAGTTCGTCACAGGCCAACTCACGATCCCGGCTGATCTGAGCCATCGCAAACCACACCGCGGGATTAAACCAGTGCAACACCTGTACAACCGCCATCAGCCAGCCGATGAGAATGTCGTGACGCTTGAGGTGCCCCAGTTCGTGCAGAAATACATAGCGAAGTTCCCGTTGTTCCATCTCGTCCAAAATCCCGCCAGGCAGCAGTAATCGCGGACGCAGATAACCAAATAAACACGGCGTCTTCACCTTATCGGTTTCAACAATACCAATCACGGTTTGCAGGCCAAGTTGAGACTTGCAGTCTTCCAATAATTCAAGAATCTCCTGTCGTGTGATGAGCCGTTCCCGTTTGATAATACTCCAGAGCCGGAAGTTATTGAACAGTACCCATGCTGCCAGCCCCTCGGCGCCAATCAGCCAAACTGTACACCAAAAACTCATCGGATCATTGAATGTTACCGCTGGAGCAGCAGTGGTATTATTAACAGCATCATTCGTTGCAACCAGGATACCATCCGATGAGGCATCGGTATCCGATATCACAGGCTCGGATTGACGGAGACCGATAGTATCCTGATTGCTCGGCCCTTCTTCTGCCGTCTGTGCGGATAAATATTGCTCAGGTGTTATTTTTTTCGGAATCAGATTAAAGACGCTGAATGTGGTTTGCAGATTCAGCGGCCAGATCAACCGCAACAGCAGCACCATCCACAGCCAATACACCATTCGAAAACGAAACTTGCCTTTCACCACGGCCCGCACCAGCAGAATCATCGCCAGTAAAATGCTCGCATGGAATGAACTTCGTACCAGCCATTGAAACACATCCAACAGATATTGCGGAATTGGTATCATACAGAACTCCTTCCTACGAGTCGCCTCTTTGATTCAATATTTGTTTTAACTCTTCAATGTCTTTCTCCGACAGTTTCTGCTCTCGCAGAAATGCTGCCAGCATCGGTTTCAGTGCTGCGGTTCCGGCCCGGCTAAGCAACGAATGCGCCTCCTGTCGAACACATTCATGCTCGGCCATAAGCGGAAAATAGGCATATTCTCGTCCGTTCTTCTCAAACGCCAGCGCCTTTTTTTTCTGAAGCCGGATAATCAGTGTGCGGATAGTTTTGGGATTCCAGCCGGAATCGGAGAGGTACTCAACCACCTGATTGGCGGTTAACGGAGATTGTTTCCAGAAAACTTTCATCACAACCCATTCAGCTTCCGTAATTTTCGGCATTTTGTTCATCGTAACTCCTTTCCTGAAATTACACCTGTAATATTTACAAGTATTACATTTGTAATCTTTTCGTCAACAAAAAAATCTCGATTTTTATGTATTTTTCATATCTTATTTTTTTTAAAGGAGTTACAGGCTTCTATGGCAGGGATTATTCACTCAGGACCGCCCAGTCGAGATTTGTGGCATTGCTTTTTGAGATGCCGGAGAGGATGTATTTGACCTGACCAAAGGTAATGGATTTATCGCAGCGCAGGCGAACGGTTTTTTCCGAAGTGCCCATTGCGGTCAAAGACCGGTCAATCTCTGACCGAATCAGTTGTTCCAAATCTTTGCCTTTTACATCGCCCAGTTTTCCGGAACCGATTGCATACATAACGTTGTCTTTTTCAGTCGCCATTACAGTAATGGTCAGAGGATCGGTTTTGGCCGATTCGGCCTTTTGGGCAGAGCTGATTTGGTCGGGAACCTGAACCTGAAACTGTTCGGCGGCAATAAACTGACAGACCAGCATAAAAAAGATAATCAGCAGAAACACCACATCAATAATCGGCGTCATGTCGAATGATTCTGCGTCAAAAGATTGCCTTTTTTTCCAATTCGTCAACATCATTGCGAATCTACTCCGCAACCGGTGTCGGTGCCTGCGGGTTAGGCGATTGTGCGTTCGGGTTATGTTTTATCGCTCGTTCCGAAACCGGCTGATTTGAGGTGTGTTGATGTTTTCGTCGAATCAATGTGCCCTTCTGCTGGGGGCTTGACTCCTCTTGGTTGGTTTTTTTTAATCCGGAAGATTCCGCATCACGTCTAAACAGGATTGTTGTGCCTTCTTTGAGAATATGACCCAAAACCGCCTCGGTTTCCATTGCTGCTTCACTGATGAGCGATTCGATTCGGGTCTGGAAGAAACCATAAAGAAACAATGCCGGAATCGCCACCAGCAATCCCCAAAACGTGGTTACCAGTGCCATTGAAATCGCTTCAGCAAGTAATTCATATCGAGGCCCCTCGGTCCCCTGCCCCAGAAGGTTAAAGGCGCGAATCATTCCGTATACCGTCCCGAATAATCCCACCATTGGTGCGACCGAACCGATAATCTGGCACCATTGAGCTTTTCGCATCAACTGCATCCCGCGTTCCTGCAACGCCTCGGCGGCAAATTGCCGGATCGATTGAGCGGTGCCCCCCATCTGACGAGCCTGTTCAATCGCTCGAAGAATTGCCCAACTTATCAGATCCGTCCGACCAGCCAATTTGGACAAGAGTAATGTACGGCCATGCAGCACAGCATCGGTCGCAATATCCGATGCAATTCCTCCCGGTAAAAGCCGTTTGCGGCGGGTGCTGAACAGCAAATCAATCGCCAGGTAAACAGCAACCACCGACATCGGCAAAAGAATAAACCAGACAATGGGCCCGCCCGCGATAAAAAACTGACGATAGAAGGTTCTGCTTTGCTCCTCCAAATCGGTTAAATCGGTTGCCGCAAAAACATTGGTAACCGCCACGGAAAAAACAAAAACATAGATCCATTTTTTAATCATAAAAACAATCTCGCCGAAGGCGAATCCTTTATTTTACACGTTATATTTTAATTTTTACATTATTACTGTACTTCGATATAGTTTCCGCTCGCATTCTGTGCTAATCGTTCAAGCATCATTCGATCTCGGTCCTGAGGCCAAAATCCAATCGTATGCAGAACAGCCGCCGGTGCAAGTGAATTTCTTAAACGTCCTATCTTTTCAACAAATAATTGTGAGCCGCTGTCATCCAAATCAAATCCATCGGTCAGAAAATAAATCACTTCGGGACTGTGCTTGTTCTTATCCCGCAACCGCATGGCACATTCCAGCGCATGAGACGCATCGGTACTGCCGGCCGGTTTGATTTTGTTTATCAATCCAAACGCCTGTGATTTGGCCCCAACCGTTGCCGATTCGAGCCTGCCGGAGCCGGTCATCAGAATTTGTCGCCCATCCATGAAAAATAAAACACAAAAAGCCTGCTGCGGGTTTAATTTCATAATCGACTGCTTGAGCTGTTCCTTCACACGGTACATCTGACCGTACATACTGCCGGAACAATCAACCACATAACAGATTCGTTGTACAATGCTTTTCTGACCAAAAAACTCAACCTCGTGGACTACCGGTTTCGGAGCAGACGGCACAGGTTCAACAATCTCAACGGGTTCCGGAACCGGTTGAGGGGAAAGTTTTTCTTCGGTTACCAATGGTTCGGGCTCGGGTTTGAGTTCCGGTTTCGGCTCGGGTTCCGGCTCCGGCTCAACTTTCGAAATGGGTTCGACTTTAGGTTTGGGGACAGGAGCCGGCTGTTCAATAACCGTTTCGATCATCTGCATGGAAACGGAAGGCCTATTGGAAACATTCCCCGTCATGTTGTCCGAGAGTCTGACACCCGTAAAAACAGCCAGCGCAGCGGCATGAAGCGCAACGGAAATTCCCAGCGCCCAATAACGAACATTACCCTGGCATGTGAGTTTTCTCATATCCTCTGACAATCTTCTCTTCGCTCCGTCACAAGGAACGCTTCTCTATTTTCGGGTTTTAACAAACGCAAGCCAAGCGGCTCACGTCGAACTATTCGACAACAAGCACCTCAGAAAGTCCTTCCTGAAGCAGATTATACAATTCAATCGCGTCGCCGTTATAAAGACGAATACAGCCGCGTGAGGAGCGGGTTCCAATGCTTTCCGGATCTTTCGTTCCGTGAATCGCAAATCCGGTTCGGTCCTTCGTATCCTCATCAAGTCCTTCAATCGCTATCCATCGCGACCCAAGCGGATAGTCCGGCGCCGAACCAACATAAACTTTACCTGTATCCGGATCCGTCCAACGGGGTGAAATAAGCTTACCGCCCCTCTTGACGCGCCAGCGGCCGGATGGTGTTTCATGGTCGATTGTTCCCAAACCCACACGATAGGTTTTAATATAAACATTCTGCAAATACAGGTCCATGGTAAAACTGCTTTTGTAAATCACCGCATTAAAAGGACCGTCAATCACCTTGATTTTGGTGCCCGCCTGAAGCAACTCCGGTCGGCTGATATCGTTAATGCGCATCAGTGCTTCATAAGGAACTTTGTAGCGTTTTGCTATCACCGCAAGTAAATCGCCGGATTGAACCAGATAATACGACGTCAATTTGTCGGACTCATAGACATCCCGGCCAAAAAGCCATACGTCAGCAAGTTTGGCCAGTCGCTCCTTCACGGCGGCGCGTACCACAGCGCTCAATTTTAAATCCAATGTATGATTAAGCAAATCACGTGCCGCAATAATTTTGCCATTTCCGCGAAGTTCATTTGCTTTATCGATCAACTCCTGTGCTTCAGGACTGGTTGTACCACTGTCGGCTGGGGGTGTTTGTACCACAGATGGTTCCTGAACCGTTTCAACAATCGGTTCTTCCGCAACAGCCGCAGGGGATTCTACTGGTTCTGATTCTGACGCCGGCGGATTAAATTCCGGTTCCGCTTCGGCAATTTCAGCGGAAGGTGTTTCGGTTTCCGTTTCCGGCAAGATCTCGCTGATAGGTCTTATGTCGTTTTCATCAACACCTTCCGGTTCATTGTTTTTATTCGAGGTCTTCACCAGAATGAAAACCCCGACAGCCAGCACAATCAGCGCCAACATAATATTGCGCATCTGACGCCGGCTTTCTTGTTTCCGTGTTCGATAGGGTCGATATCTTCGTTTTGCCACAATTATTTACCTCCATGCTTACAACTCTTCTCTGAGCAGATTCGTATCCCTTGTTCCGTCACAACCGCATCGACAGGGACATCATCGTCGTCATGAGGAATGGTATCGCATAATTGCTCCGAAAATGCCAGTCCCCACCGCGCGGCGGTTATTTTATGGGCAACAAAGAAACGGTCATAATAAGCGCCGCCACGACCGAGACGATTGCCCTGTTCGTCAAAACCAAGTCCCGGCGTAAGAACCAAATCAATTTCCTCGAACGGCACCGGCGTTCCGTTAACGGGGTTTCGCAATCCCTTATCATCGGCTTTCAGACCGGTCTCAAGCGATTTGATTTCAACCGGAATCATATGCCGCTGCTCCCACGACACTTTCGGCACCGCCACGGTTTTACCGCATTGCCATGCGTAAAGAATTACCGGTGTGGTATCGACTTCATGCGGCAATGAAAGATATGCCATGACAACCGCCGCCTGGCGAAAAACGTCCGAGCCGATTATATGCTCACAAATCACCTTGCTTTTTTTAACGCGATCACCACCACTCATCTGCATGAGTTTGGTTTTAAGCTCATGCCGTAATGCGTCTTTATCCATCCTGAAATACCTTAATTAGTGTACTTTTGCAAACACAAGAGGTAGCTTGTCATTTCCGCCGGGAATTATCATCCCAACCTCAAAAAACGTCATCCCGGCCTCCGAGCCGGGATCCAGCGTAAAAAAGCCTCGGCCGGAGGCCGAATCCTGAATTTTAACTTTTAAATTTTCATTTTTGATTTAACTCTTGTACCTGATTTTTGAGTTTTTGTAAATAATCAGCGATAATTTTTTCCCGTCCTATATTTTTCGGCTGATAATAAGGGTTTTCGAGACTTTTTCCCAAATAATCCTGCGGCACATAGCCTGACGGGCTGTTATGCGGGTATTTATAGTCCAGCCCATGCCCCAGCTTCTTCGCCCCGGCGTAATGAGCGTCTCGTAAATGAGCGGGCACCGGAATCGTCCGCCCCGATTGCACATCGCTCGTTGCCTTCCAGACGGCATTGGCACAGGCATTGGATTTCGGGGCACAGGCAATATAAATCGCCGCCTGCGCCAGCGGCAACTGTGCTTCGGGAAACCCGACAAACTCGGCTACCTGCAACGCCGAAGCCGCTAAAATCGTCGCCATCGGGTCGGCATTGCCAACATCTTCGGCGGCACAAACGGCAATCCGCCTCGCAATAAATCGCAAATCCTCTCCGCCGACAATCATCCGCGCCAGCCAGTACACCGTCGCATCCGGATCCGAGCCCCGCATCGACTTCTGCAACGCGCTGGCAAGGTCATAATGCGTATCGCCGGTGCCGTCGTATTGAATCGCCTTTCGCTGGACAGATTCTTTCGCAATCTCAAGTGTTAGCTGAATTTTCTTCTTTTTGCCCGCCTTGGCCTGAGACATGACCGCCACTTCCAGTGCCGTCAGCGCCTTCCGGGCATCGCCGTCACAGATTTCGGCCAAAAACTCCAGCGCCGCAGGGTCCGCATCAATCTTCATCGCCCCCAGCCCCATGTCCGTATCCGTCAGCGCCCGATTCAGCAAGCCCAAAACATCATCCTTGCTCAACGCCTCAAACGCAAACACGGTGCTCCGGCTAATCAGCGGGGAGTTCACCGAAAAATACGGGTTCTCCGTCGTCGCGCCAATCAGTGTCACAATTCCGTTTTCCACATCATCCAGCAGCACATCCTGCTGGGCACGGTTGAACCGGTGAATTTCGTCGATGAACAACAGCGTCTTTGTGCCGTTCGTAATCAGCCGGTCTTTGGCTTCGGCAATGATTTCCCGCACGTCCTTCACCGAGGCGGCCGGGGCGCTGAGATAATAAAATTTGGCTTTAATAGAATTGGCAACGATGCGGGCTAAGGTAGTCTTGCCCGTTCCCGGCGGGCCGTAGAAAATCAGGCTGGTCACGCTGCCCGCTTCCAGCATCCGCCGCAGCAGCTTGCCCTCGCCGGCAAAATGCGCCTGCCCCGCAAAATCAGCTAATATTTCCGGCCGCATTCGAACCGCCAACGGCGCATGCGCCGCCAGCGACTTCCGCTCACCCGCACTAAACAAATTATCCCCAACCTTCGCCATAACCCGGCATTATACGGGGATTTCCACCCAAAGTCCAACCCCAATAAAAACACGCTTCCCCCCATTTGTCATTCCCGCGAAGGCGGGAATCCAGTTGTGTAGGCTGGCCACACCCATGCGGTCTTCTTCCTATTGTCATCCCGAGCGCAGTCGAGGAATCTATTTAAACAGAAAAATTCCATAAGCCCGAAGGGCTGAAAAGACAGTAGCCGGGTGGCGTAAGCCCTTGGGGGAAAAAATACCCTCTTTGCCTTCAGCTTTATTTCGAATCTGTTTATAGAATTGAATCTGGTGCCTGAGTTTGATTGCACGACGTGACCAACCAACCGGGTGAGATGCTTCTATCGTCACCTGAGTTTTTTGGTCATAACACCAAAGATATACCCTTAAAAGCATCGTGTCATTTTCCCGCCGGATGGATTTTGGGGTACAACATCTGTAGATGTACTCTCAATCCGTATTAATTTCCCAGCACAATCTACCAAATTCCTCAGGATAAACATATTTATATTGTCCAAGGGCTCCGCATAGGTCTATTTAGCATTTTTATCGCTTCCTGATTATTAATGATCTTCTCATTTTTCGGTTCCCATTGGATGGATTGTTTTAATCGAATAGCCGCATTACTCAAATGGGAGATCAGGTCTGACTGCACTGCCGCTTCAATGGTTGAGATAGGTTTATTTCGGGTTTTAATACATTCGATGAAATTGCCCATATGATTTTCACTTTTATAAAGCTGAATTTCATCGTCTCTGAGTTTGACCCGTCTCAATGCTTCATTGCTGAAGTCAATGTTTTCGCGTCTGACAGTGATCCAGCCCTCAGTTCCGTGGAACGTGGTGCCATGGTCTCTTACTTCAGGGTGATATTGACTGACCACCGGCACAGCAGTAGTGTGATCCATAAAGTGCATTTTGACACCATTCGCATAGGTGCAATGCATATCCCAGAAGGAAACTGTATCAAAAAGTCCCCCGCTCGGAACAGTTCCGGTTCCCTCGTAATGAATCGGTGCGGCAGTATCTGAATTATTACCCCACTGAGCAATATCCAGCGGATGGACACCCCAGCCGGCAATAAACCCAAGTGCGTAATCATAAATGTGATATGCGCCAGAGTTGCTAACACGAATATCTGAATAAGGCTTCTTCGGTGCAGGTCCAAGCCACCTTTCATAATCAAAGCCTGCAGGTACCGGCTTAGTCGGCGGGATATTTTTTGTCCATCGGTTATCACCCAGACTAGCGCACCATGCGTCGATCGATTCGAGTTTGCCGATATAACCGTTACGTACCAGTTCACAAGCAAATCGGAAGTAATAATCCGATCGTTGCTGGGTACCATATTGAAAGATTGCTTTTTTATCCTGAACCAGCTTTCGCAGTTTGAAGCCATCCTCCATGGAAACTCCCAGCGGTTTTTCGACATAGACATCTTTGCCGGCCTGTACAGCTTCCAAAGCTATCGGAACATGCCAATGGTCCGGTGTTGCAATGGTGACCCCATCAATATCTTCCCGCGCAAGCAGTTCACGAAAATCCGCGTACGCTTTGGCACCGACAAGTGACTCTTTACCGGTCTGTGTGTAGATATCTTTGATCGTATCCAGTGCTTTTTCCCGTCTGGTAGCAAAACAGTCACAGACAGCGACAACTTGTGCCTGATCATTATACAGGACATTTTTCATCAATCCGGAACCTTGACCGCCGACACCGATGCAGCCGATATGGATCCGATTGCTGGGAGCGGTGCTTCCGAAAACTGTGGATGGAACAATTGTCGGGATAGCAAAAGCCCCGGTTGCCACGGCAGTTTTTTTTAAGAAACTTCTTCGATTCATTTTCATTTTAGACCTCTTTCAGTCATGTTTAGATTGTTTTGATTGTTCTGCAGCGATTGAGCCTTTATTATTGGTAATGGATGTAATGGTTTCGGTCGCTGCCCATTTGACACTACGGGATAGCAGTACCTTGAATCCTGGATTTTTCATCGCCCTGATATCATGACCCAACATAAAATTCACGCACCTGCCTTTTCCAAAGCGATTGACGGTTAAGACAGGTTCATCCTTTCCAGACCCTCCTTTGTCTTTCGATGAAAATGCGGTCATGAGCACAGTGCTTTCCGGGGGAAAGTGGGTGTTGTGCCACAACTCATCAAATGTTTCATATGGTTCAATACCTTGAACTATTGAGTGCTTCTCTCCGGTGGATTTAACCGTAAACTCATGACGTGGTCCATGTCCGGTGCCACTTCCCCAATAAGCTGTGATCTGATGATATTCCACCCAATCATTGAAACTGCTTCCACCGGCATGAATCGTGATATGCCCGCCGCCATTTTTCATGAAATTGATAAATAACTGTCGTACCGAATCGGGCCAGATCAACTCTGGTCTGCCAAAGTTATTCCAATTACTGACAACAACATCGGTCTTAGCAAGCTGATCGGCCGAGATAGTTTCAGGATGATTGGTTATTGTAACCAGAAAATTTGGATCATTTTTAAGAATTCGTTCCAGTTCCGGCGTTGTCTCTTTCCAATTGTGGTTATTGGAACCGCTGTAAATGAGCACTTGGATCTTATGCTCTGTGCCGAATGGAATGTGACTAAACACAAACAGGCACGTCAATAAACAACAGTGTATATTTTCTTTTAAGACCATCTTTTAAGTCGCTCGATCGATTCTTTAACATTATCCACACCGGCAATCTCGAGGGTCGTATAGCTGTCAAAGCCAATCTTATTCAATTCTTTGACAATCGATTCAATACCGACGACACCGTCTCCCAACGGAATCACAGCCATCCCGCAGCCGAACATTTTTCCTCTTTTATCGACCATTTCCACGGGCATGTCTTTCCAATGCACGTGCTTGATGCGCGGACCAAACTCTTTCACAAAGTCCAGCGGTTCCGAACCACCCAGCCAACTGTTTCCGGTATCAAGACAGATACCGAGATTTTCTTCATGTCCGAGCGTATCCAGAATCGATGCCATTCCGTCAATCGTATCAGTGACCTGACCATGAGGTTCGATTAGCAGTTCTACTCCCAGTTCCACAGCCCATTGCAGGGGTTCATGAAGTTTTTCACAGATCGAAAATATCTGTTGATCCCGGGTGAGATTTTCACCAAACGCTGTTTTCGGATCACCTTCGGTGGTAATAACATGCTTGATATCCAGTAGCTTTGCCAGCCGTATGGCTTTGATGATATCATGTGTGCCGTAGCGATCCGGACTTGGCGGATCCAACAGGTTGGCGTGGGCACAAACACTGGTCAGCGTAATTCCGGCATTGTCAACCATTTTTCGTATTTTTTGTGGATGACTGTCCAAGCTTAATGAGGCGGTAAATCCATATTCAACCCCCAGCATCCCTCCGTTATGATTATCCGTTAAATCCGCATACGTGATGCCCATTTCCGCAATCGCTTCAAACTGTCGCTCCATGGGGCTAAATGGCTCTACCAGTGCAAAACATCCGATTTTCATAGCAACCCCTGATATTCAAATGCGTTTTATGATTATGTATTGTCATCCACTTTCATTAATGTTAACATGATCGCTGACGATTGCTTCCAATATTTAACAGTGAAATATTTTAAACAAATTTTCTCGAGCAGCCATGAAAGATTTGACTCCAATATATCACAAATCTGACAAAATCATTTTTGCGGACCGCTGCAAACCCTTGATAGAAGCCGCTGACGCCCAACATCTCAAATTGCACGGTCTGGCACGCGCCAGCTATCCAGGGCTTCCACTGCGTACTAAAGACCTTCCCGGGTTGCTTTCTGTAGGCATTTGGGATGCACCGAAAAACCAGCAGTGGGGACTGACAACTCACTATAATGAGGGCATTGAGGTGACTTTTTTAGAGACCGGAAAACTTGTTTTTGAGGCTGAAAAAAAATATACCCTCGAGCCGGGTGACATGACCATCACTCGTCCCTGGCAGCCGCATTCCTTGGGTGATCCCAATATTACTCCCAGTCGTCTGCACTGGATCATTTTGGATGTCGATGTCCGAAAACCGCACCAGAAATGGCAGTGGCCCCAATGGTTAATCCTTGACCCTGAGGACTTGAAACAATTAACAATCCTGCTACGACAAAATGAAAATCCTGTCTGGTCAGCAGGCAATGAGATCGCTGGCTGTTTTAAGAAAATTGCCCACGTTCTTACGAAACCCGAAAATTCGCTGCAAATCTCCCGGTTGACGATTTTAATCAATGAGTTATTTTTGTCTCTTTATGAGTCCCTGAAAAAACGACAAATGAAATTGAAGCCGGAATTGATTACATCCCATCGGACAGTGGAACTGTTTCTCCAGAGCCTGAGCGAAGATCAGGAATTGCTCAGCAGAGAATGGACCATTGACTCCATGGCGGACTATTGCCACCTTGGTGTGACTCATTTTACCCGCTTATGCAAATTATTGTCTAACATGACACCGATACAGTATCTGAATCATCAGCGGATTGAGGCCGCTGCCATCATGATGCGTCAAAAGCCGGACCTTTCAATGACTGAGGTGGCTTTTCGCTGCGGCTTTAATTCAAGTCAATACTTCGCTACCGTCTTCAAACGACTTAGAGGATGCACGCCAAAAGTATATAAAAATTCCACAGTCATCCCATAAGTCCGCAAACTCAGCGTTGCAACCTGATTTATTGTAGCAAAAAACGCCTTTTCGTCAAGCATTTCCGCTACCCCAGTTTGCAATTTTTATTGGCGAACATCAATTTGGCAGGCATTGAAGCTAATACTGCCGAATTTTAAACCATCACTTGCCTCCGTATATTTTTACGATAGTTCAAAACCCGGCAAATACCGCCAACCCAGTCGAATCCATTGCATTCAAATCAGCGGCAAGCTGTCGTAATGAATCATGCCCAGCAAGCCGACATTCCGCCCGCAGGTGCATCTCCCGCCGATGCCGCGTATCCACGACGGTCAGATTCGTCCGCGTCTTTCCGGCAGCAACCGTAAACGATGGTCTAATATAGGGATAATCGGCCGCTAAAACTTCCAGCATCTGTTGGCAATCAATCCGCCCCCATAACCCCGCGGCGGTGCTATGAACCTTCAGCCAGTCCAACGCCTTGGAGATATTCAGCGCCTTTCCCGCCGGAACCAGTGCCTGTGCAAGAATCTTTTTGTGCTCTCCCCATGAATCCGTGGTAAACCCATGCATAACTAATCACGAACCGGTTTTAATTGAATCGAGCGTACATTAATCGGCTGCCATTTGCCGTCGACCGGCTTGATTTGAAACGTATATTCCGCCTTGCTCTTCAGCGTTATTTTCCCCAACACCATTTTTTCAAATGTATCATAGCCACCGGTGGAATGCACTGTCGCGGTCAGATTTTGATTGCCAACCACTATCTCAAACTGACTCTCCGAAGCATCCACCGCAAGGTCTGCAACAATTTCAAAACGCCCGGGGCTGTTAATCTCAAACATCCAGTCCACCGTTACGCGAGAAGATGTCCAATCGCCGATATTTAAGATTCCGTCTTTCGTTTCAAGTTTCGTCTCCGTTCCCAGATGATTATGAATATTCGACAGAATCGCAGGCAATGTCAGTATTCCATCCGCCGCTTGTTTCGGAAATACTTTTTTAATATTGAGTTCGCCATTGACCTTCAGCACAATAACCGTATCGATTGGGTCCAGCGCCTTTTTAGGCAGGTATACCGTTATGCCTGAATCACCGGCTTCCGTTTTTGCCGGTTGGCCGTCAGCTAACAGATACGCTTTTTGAACAGTGTTCTGAAGTCCCGGAACCAACAGTTTCCCATCCGCCGGCCAGTCAAAAACATGCAGGTAAAGAATTGCTCCGTCATCCGTAATCTTCTTCGTGCAGCGCCCCCAGGTCAGCTTAGAAAACGGACTGGCAGTCGTACCGTAAATTGATTCGGCGTTGACCTTCATCCATTGACCGATTTCCTGCAACCGTTCAATACTCGGCTGGGGAATTTTGCCCAGTGAAGTCGGCCCAACATTGAGCAGATAGTTACCACCCTTGCCGGCGATGTCAACCAGTTTCCGCAACAGCGTTTCGGTGGATTTCCAGTTATCATCATAGCTTTTGTAGCCCCATGTATCATTCATGGTCATACAGGTTTCCCAGTCGCGGTCTTTATAACCTGTCGCGGGAATATGTTGTTCGGGGGTTTCGGTATCGCCCCCGTATCCGCCACCGAGACGATTATTAGTAATAATCCCCGGCTGCAGCGTAATCAGCGGTTGGAGCATGTCGGCGCGCTGGCGATTCATATCGGTCGGTGTATCCCACCACAGGACGGCAATATCGCCATAGTTGGTCAGGATTTCCCTGACTTGCGGTGCTGCGATGGTTTTGATATATTCATCCATGCTTCCATCCTGGGCCGGATCCCAGTGACCGCCTGCGGCGGCTCCGCCCGGATGATTCCAGTCCTGTGCCTGCGAATAATAAAATCCCAGTTTGATGCCATACTTACGGCACGCTTCCGCCAGCGGTCTGAGCAGGTCCTTTCCATAGGGTGTGGCATCCACAACATCCCAGTCGGTCACTTTGGAATCAAACAAAGCAAAACCGTCATGGTGTTTGGACGTAATCACAATGTATTTCATCCCTGCTTCTTTGGCCAGACGAACCCACGCATCCGGGTCATATTTGACCGGGTTGAATTGTGTGGCATACGCTTTATAAACCGCCACCGGAATCTTGCCCCGATTCATAATCCATTCCCCGATGCCGGAAATCTGCTGACCATCGTAGGTTCCCGCCGGAACAGAATACACACCCCAGTGAATGAACATGCCAAACTTCGCCTCGCGCCACCATTGCATACGAGCATCATGCTGTTCTTTGGTTTCATTCTGATACGGCCAAGTCGAAACTTCCTCTGATTTGACAAAACCGCTGACACTTAAGATTAACACAATCCACAGAAATGATTTAATTGAACTTCGCAAATTGACCTCCCTTTCCGGAACAGGCAAATTTCCTTTCATTCGTGATTCTCTTCTTACGTTAAGAAACTATCCTATTGAAGTATAAATGAAATTCCTGCTCATACCATACACAATTTACAGTTTTTAATGCAATATATCAATAAAAGCGGGTTAAAGAAGCGCAAAAACTGTTTCTCGGTACGAATGAAACACTGTATCAAATCGCACGGCAAGTCGGATTGGCGGATAAATATTACTTTACACGGTTGTTCTAAAAGACAGTGGGAATTTCACTGAATCATTATCGAAAACAGAACGTACTTCTTCATCAACGATAAATGCCTAAGTCCGGCTTTTGACAAACGGGCTCAGCTCTCGAAGCCGGTTGACAATCGAAGGCATTTTTTCAATCACGCAATCGACATCCGCTTCGGTATTGTAGCGGCTCAGGCTGAATCGAATGGAACCGTGGGCAGCCGTAAACGGAACCCCCATCGCCCGAAGTACATGGGACGGTTCCAGCGAGCCGGACGTACAGGCCGAACCGGAACTGGCACAGATGCCGAACTGGTCGAGCATCATCAGGATCGACTCGCCTTCGATAAACTCAAAGCTGATATTGGTGGTATTGGGCAGACGGTTCGGGGTCTCACCGTTGACAAAACAATCCGGACAGGATTGCAGGATGCCTTTTTCAAGTTTGTCCCGCAGTGATTTAACGCGCGTGCTTTCCTCTTCAAGATGCGCTAATGCTAACTGGCATGCTTTACCCAGCGCAATAATACCGGGAACATTTTCAGTGCCGCCGCGTCGTCCTGCTTCCTGATGGCCACCGTGCATGAATGTTCCCATCCGCGTTCCCCGTCGAACATACAGCACGCCGACACCCTTTGGAGCATGGAGTTTATGCCCGGATAAACTCAGTAAATTAACGGGGGTGTTCTTTAGATTCAACGGAATCTTGCCCGCTACCTGAACGGCATCGGTATGAAAAACAATCCCCCGTTCGGCCACGAGCTCAGCAATTTGTTCAATCGGAAAGATGACTCCGGTTTCATTATTCGCATACATGATTGTTACAACGGCCGTGTTGTCGTCAAGTCGAAATCCCAACTCATCGACATTCAAATTGCCCTTGCGGTCCACGCTGATTTCACTGATACTGTATCCGTGGCGTTCCAGGTCCCGGCAGGTTGTCAGGACTGCCGGATGCTCCACGCGTGTCGTAACGACCTTTCGCCGATTGGGGTACATCTCCAACGTGCCCTTAATCGCGGTATTGTCGCTTTCTGTCCCGCAACTGGTGAAAATAATTTCGTCGGGCTCACATCCCAGCAATGCGGCAACTTGCTGGCGGGCTTGCGTAACTTTTTTCCCCACCTGCCCGCCAAAGGTATGCATACTGGACGGATTCCCGTATTTTTCTCGCAGGTAGGGCATCATTTCTTCGATGACTTCATCGGCCACTTTCGTGGTCGCGTTATTATCCATATAAATAACATCTGCCATGGGCAGGTACTCCTCAAAAATTTCCGTCTTAATCCTTTAATTCCTCAACATAAAGATCGTCGCTGACAAATTCCTTCAACCGGGCCTCGACAACATCTCTCATGGTATATTCGGCCATTTTACACCGGGCACACATGCCTCGAAAAGCAACTATAACCTTATTGCCTTCGATGTCTATCAAATCGATGTCTCCGCCATCAGCTCGTAATGCCGGGCGAATCTGTTCATTGATCGTCTGTTGAACCAGTTGCATCTTCTGAATATTTGTCAGATTGGCGGGCTTGACGGGTTTTTCCTTATGCACAACATGCGTTTTTTGGCCTTGCACTTCCTCGACAAGTTCGGCAATACGTTCCTTGCAACCGCCGCAGCCGCCGCCTGCCTTACAGTAATTGGTCACTTCATCAACCGTCGTTAAGTCGTTCTCATGGACGACTTTTTTTATCTCTTCATCGGTGACACCGAAACAGGTGCAGACAATATTGCCTTTCTTTACCCCCGGCGCCGTGCCGCCCTTTCGCTTATAATAGTCCTGTATCGCCGCTTCCAGCGCTTCCTGCCCCATGACGGAACAGTGCATTTTCTGGTCGGGCAATCCGCCCAGTTTTGCGACGATGTCCTTGTTGGTTACCCGGGCGGCTTCTTCAAGCGTCATGCCTTTAATCATCTCCGTCAAGACAGACGACGAAGCAATCGCGCTGGCACAGCCGAACGTCTGAAACTTCACATCTTTGATCCGGCCGCTTTCATCCAGTTTAAACATCAGGGTCAATGCGTCGCCGCAAGCCAGTGAACCGACTTCTCCAACACCGTCTGGATCATCCAGTTTCCCGACATTCCTCGGATGATGAAATTGTTCCATGACATCATCTGTATATTCCCACACTGTGCAATCCTCTCAGAATACAATTATTTCTGACTGGCCTTCAGAGCCTGCTCGAAATCTTCGATAATATCATCTATGTGTTCTGTTCCAACCGACACACGAACATAATCCGGCGTCACACCCGCATCCAACTGCTCCTGCGCGGTCAGTTGCTGATGGGTGGTACTGGCCGGGTGAATCACCAGCGTTTTACTGTCGAGAACATTCGCCAGGTGACTGGCCAATTTCACATTGTTGATAAATTTCTTTCCGGCTTCGATACCGCCTTTAATGCCGAAACCAAGAATCGCACCCTGACCGTCCGGCAAATATCTTTTTGCCAAATCATAATTCGGATGCGACGGCAGCCCCGGATAGTTGACCCAATTAACCGCCGGATGCTTTTCGAGAAACGTCGCCAGCGTCAAGGCATTTTCACAGTGACGCGGCGCCCGCAGATGCAGAGTTTCAACACCCTGTAACAACAGAAACGCATTGAACGGAGAAAGACACCCCCCCGTATCCCGCAATATATTCGTGCGTATCTTAATAATATATGCCAGCGGCCCGAGGGCCTCATAATATTTCAGGCCGTGATAACTCGCATCCGGTTCCGTCAGACCGGGGAATTTGCCGTTGTCCCATTTGAAATTACCCGAATCAATGACAATGCCGCCAATACTGGTTCCGTGACCGCCGATTATCTTGGTGCAGGAATGCACCACAATATCGACACCGTATTCGATCGGTCGGAATAAAATCGGAGAAGTCACGGTATTATCACAAATCACCGGCAATCCGTTGTCATGTGCAATTTTTACAATCGCTTCATAATCCAGCACGTCATTTTTTGGATTGCCAACGCTTTCGATGTAAACCAGTTTTGTGTTATCTTTGATTGCCTTAGCGAAATTTTCCGGTTCGTTTGGATCGACAAAGGTCACATCCACCCCCATCTTCGGCAGCGTATGCGAAAACAACGTACAGGTTCCGCCGTAGAGCGAGTTCGACGAAACCACATGCGAACCGGCCGGGGCGATATTCTGCACCGCCGCGGTAATCGCTGCCATCCCGGAACTAAAGGCACACGCCGCAATCCCGCCTTCCAGTGCCGCTAACCGTTTTTCGAGAACATCGGTGGTGGGATTCATCAACCGCGTATAGATATTCCCGAACTCTTTCAGTGCAAACAGATTAGCCGCATGGTCGGTATCTTTAAACACATAACTTGTCGTCTGATAAATCGGCACTGCCCGACTGAGCGTCGTTTCGTCCACTTCCTGTCCGGCATGTAATGCCAATGTATCGAGTTTATAGGTCTTTTCCGTATCCATAGTCATTCCTTACGTTAATAAGTGTTTTCTGTTTTCTATTTCGGTATAACCTCGATCATTCGATCCAGTGATTTTCTCGCATTCGAACAGGTCGGCTCCGGTACGGTAATACGATACTGCATATCTTCCAGCGCCCACAGAACCTTTCCCAACGTTATTTTTTTCATGTTCGGACAAATCGCTTTTTCCGTTACCGGATAAAATGCTTTGTCGGGATTCTGTTTTTTCAATGTATGCAAAATACCATTTTCCGTCGCAATCACAAATTCTTTCACATCGCTGTTATTGACAAACTTCAGCATCTGTCCCGTACTGAGCAATTCATCCGCCAACGAACGAACCTCCGGATTACATTCCGGATGAGCCAGAAGCAATGCGTCCGGATATTGCTGTCTGGCCTTGTGAACATCCTCGGCTCCAATCAAAACATGCGTCGAACAATATCCCGGCCAAAGAATCATGTTTCGCCCGGTTTTTTCATTCACATAATCACCCAAATTTCTATCCGGCACAAAAAGGACATCCCGGTCTTTCGGCAACAACTCAACCAACTCCACCGCATTGCCGCTGGTGCAGCAATAATCGCTCAAGGCCTTGACTTCGGCGGTCGAATTGACATAACAAACCACTAATGCATCCGGGTGTTTATTTTTCAACTCATCGAGTTGCTGGGCATTAATCATATCCGCCATCGGACAGCCGGCATTTTTGTCCGGCAGCAGAACCTCTTTTTCCGGCGACAAAATCGCCGCGGTTTCCGCCATGAACCGTACACCGCAAAAAACAATAACATCGGCTTCGGTTCGGGCGGCCTGCACACTAAGTCCCAGTGAATCCCCGGCATAATCAGATAGGTCTTGAATATCGCCCGGTTGATAATTATGGGCCAAAATAACCGCATTCCGTTGTTTTTTCAAGGCTTGGATTTTTTCGAGTAACTCAACGCTCACAAATAATACTCCAGTCGATCATCAAAGCCGGGACCTTTTTTCTTGTATAAAGCCTCAGGTTTTGTAACGGTTACCACTGTTTCGGATGGGATAGACTCCCGAATCCAGACATTCCCGCCGACCACAGCTCCTTTGCCGATGGTGATATCACCCAGGATTGTCGCTTCCGCATAAACGGTTACGTTGTCTTCTAACGTCGGATGCCGTTTTTTGTCACGGATAATCTGGCCTCGCTCGTCTTTGGGAAAACTGAGTGCTCCCAGGGTAACACCCTGGTATATTTTCACATTATTTCCAATGACGGCGGTTTCACCAATCACAACGCCCGTACCGTGGTCAATAAAAAAATTGCTGCCGATGGTTGCCCCCGGATGAATATCAATCCCCGTCTGCGAATGGGCATATTCAGACATGATCCGAGGGATCAACGGAACCTCCATCAGGTAAAGCTCATGGGCCAGCCGATGAATCGCAATCACAACGATATACGGATAACTAATCACAATCTCCTCAAATGACTTGGCCGCAGGGTCTCCTTCGAAAGCGGCTTCGACATCCCCTTTCAATTGCATACGAATATCAGGTATCCGATTTAACAACTCACTGGCATGTTGTGCAGATAAATTCGCACAGTCACAGGTCGGACAATCTTTCAGCCTGCACTCATGCCGCAGGGCCAATTCAATTTGTTCGGCCAATTCACGACGAATAATGACGAGCAGTTCGTGCACGATGGATTGAACCGTATCACGTGTGACTTTTCGTTTGCCCGTATAGCCGGGAAATAAAAGTTCCATGCACAAATTGAGAATATGGATAATCTTATCACGAACAGGCAGGTTTCGAACATCGATAAAGTTAATGCCCGAATCCCCCTCGTAGGTTGAGACAATCCGCTCGGTCAGCTTTCCAAAATCGAAATGAGATGTGTTCATGTCTGCCATTTCTTTGTTGTTAAAAAATTGCTATTGAGACAGATGAGCATACAGGTCCGTAGACAGATAGCGCTCTCCGGTGTCACACATAATAAAGACAATCATTTTACCTGCATTCTCCGGCTTGCGGGACAATTCCACCGCCGCATGACAGGCCGCCCCGGCACTGATACCGCCCAGAATACCTTCCATCGAAGCCATTCGCCGCGACGCTTCAATCGCATCGTCATTGCTCACGGTCATAATCATATCATACACCGAAGTGTTCAGAATATCAGGCACAAATCCCGCCCCGATTCCCTGAATTTTATGCGGCCCCGGTTGTCCGCCGGAAAGCACCGGTGAGTCAACCGGTTCGACAGCAACGACTTGGATAGCCGGATTTTTCTGCTTGAGAACTTCACCACAGCCGGTAATGGTCCCGCCGGTTCCGATCCCGGACACCAGGATATCAATTTTGCCGTCGGTGTCTTCCCATAGTTCCATCGCCGTTGTTTGACGATGCGCCTCCGGATTCGCCGGATTCTCAAACTGTTGTAAAATCTGTGAATTCGGCGTTTTTTCATGAAGTCTCTCGGCTTCCTCTATGGCCCCTTTCATGCCTTCGGAGGCCTGTGTCAGCACAATTTCAGCGCCAAGCATTTTTAACAATTTCCGTCGTTCAATACTCATTGACTCCGGCATGGTTAAAACCAGTCGATAGCCCCGGGCCGCACACACAAACGCAAGGCCGATACCCGTGTTGCCGCTTGTCGGCTCAATCAGCACTGTCTCTTTATTGATTTTGCCTTCTTTGATAGCAGCATCAATCATCGACACAGCAATACGGTCCTTAACAGAACTGCACGGGTTAAACGATTCCATTTTTGCCAGGACTGTGGCATTGGGTCCTGCCATCCGATTCAACTTAACAAGCGGAGTTTTCCCCACCGTAGCAGTTATGTCTTCATAGATTCTGCTCATAACGCCCTCGACATAAGTAAATAGTTAAATCTGGTAATTCGTATTCTTTTTGCCGCTCAGCGATCTCTCGACCAGATCAGCCAGCGTCACAGACTCCAGGACGCTATTGATTGCATCCTGAAGTTCGGACCATATCTCGCGCGTCGCACAATCCATACAGCGAGGACAAAACTCCGGATGATCCAGACATTCAGCCGGAATCATCGGCCCTTCCAATGTCACAAACACTTCCTTGAGCTTGATTTCCGCCGGCGGTTTAGCCAGCAGATATCCGCCCCGCGGTCCGCGAATACTGCGAACCAGCCCGGCCGCCTTTAACATAGCGATTAACTGCTCAAGATATTTATTGGAAATATCTTCCCGCTCGGCAATCGTTTTAATCTGCAATGGGTCCTTGCCGTACTCCATAGCCAGTTCCAGGATCGCTCTCATGCCATAACGTGCTCTCGATGACAATTTCATATTTTTTTTCTCCTAATATCCTATTTCTTCAGTAGTGTATACTTTTAATACTACACTTTTCCTACTCTCTTGTGCAAGAAAAAGTTGTCGTTTTTATTACTCAAAGTGACCGATCCGACGTTTAAAAGTGCTCAGAAACATCAAAAATAAGGGTTTTCCTGGAATTTTGTTCGAAAAAACAGCTTTGTAGAATTAACATAACCTGTTATTAAGAATAAACTTACATGAAAATT
>JADHXS010000136.1 GCA_016782835.1 Phycisphaerae bacterium
AAATGCATCATGCTGATTTGGCAAATTAACAGACAAAGGCTCAATATTTGAAAAGAGTTCATCCAAAGAACTTCTTGTTGCTCGGAACAAATCGGAATAGCCATTGTCACTATATTCAGCATAGTAAATCGTCAAACCGTCGGGTAATATACAGGGACATGAAACTCTGTACCCCCTGACAAGTTCATTAACTTTAACAGGACTGACAAACTGTTCATTAACAGCTTGACGTATTGCTTTCCAGATATACATGTCATCGGCTCCATCTCTCGCAGAAGCAAAATACATAGTTAGCTCATCCGAAGTCAAAGAAGGAACCGCGTCATTGTGCCCATATTGATGTACATTACTAAAATAAATCTTTTTTTCCCACGGATCCGATATTGTATTTCGTTCAGCCTGGTAAAGACGGATGGCTTCATAATGCTCGCCATAGTACAGTCTCAGGCCGTCATCAGAGACCCAAGGAGTATATAAACTATCTCCTGAAGCCAACTCGCTGATTTGCGTGATGTTTGAGAACACACCCGTCTCAAGGTCTCTTGTTGCGGTATAAAGCTGTCGGGTGCCACTTTCGTCCCTGTGCCCAAAATACAATGTAACACCGTCCCTGGCAAGATGAGGATAAACCGCATTGCCGCTCGTGCTGTTCAGTTCTGTTAAAAGAACCGGATCGGTACAGTAAACCTCCCCATTTGAATAAGTGGAAATTGCAAACAAACATAACAGGATGATAATAGATGTTTCCTTCATTTTTCTTCTCCTTTAGCCGTTTCCCAACTCCGCCGCACTCCCCGTTGGATGCGGTCTCCTTTCAAACCTCAGTCGCTTACTCTTTATTCGCATTGAAAATACAAGGATGCGTTTAATCATGGGATTAAATATATAGTATGCAGTAAATACGAAATATGCAAGTGAAATTTGCGATTTTGATGCAAAAAATATAACTTCTATGATGATTTGGCTGCCCGGTCGATCATGGTGACCATGAATGCGACGACATCTTCGCTGTCGGCGAGGAGTTTTTTTTGTTTCTCGCGGAACTCGGCCTTTGCATTGGGGTTCCTGAGTATATCTTCGGCTATTTGGACGGCTTTTTCCATCGAATCGGGTCGGAAAACAAGCCCGTATTCACTTTCCAGAGCTCGCAGGTAGCCGAAATCATAGGTGTTTTTGCAAATTGACGGAACCCCCAGCACAGCGGCCTCTTCGGCCATCGTGCCGCCTTCGATCATGCAGACATCGCAAAATGCCAGCAAATCGTGCATATTGGCCACCGGCACCGGATTGGCGCAATGGGCCAGCGAAGCGGGGAGCGGGTATTCCGAACTGATAATCACCCGGCCGTACTGCGACAGCGTTGTAATCACCGCTTTCAGTTCCTCAATCGTCGTGCCTTTGCGTCCGACATCATGCGAGGCCCCCCAGGAAACCGTCCGAAAGAAAATCAACGTTTCGTCAGGATTCACTCCTGCCTGCCGCAGCGGTTCCGGATTCGGCGTAAAATACTGCGGCCCCAGGTAGGACAAAACCGGCGGCCCCTGAAAGCGTATCTGCCGTTTGCCGAAATCTCGGTAATACCCCAGCCCCGTGCAGATATAGGTGGCGAAGGTCATACCAATCGCAGCCTGAAGTTTGGCATGCTCCATGTCATCATAGATCACCGTGGGAATCCCAAGCAGTTTGCCGGTGATGCCGATGGAGTGGCCCACGCGGGCGACCATGACATCCGGTTTGAATTTGCGTACGATTTTCATGAGCCGAAGCGTGCGGCTGACAAGCTCAACCCCCATCGCGGCCATGTTGGCGCCTTTGGCACTGATACACGTATGCTCAATGTTCAGAGCTGTCAGCAAATCCACCGTGATGTCTTTTTTGCGGGCGGTCACCAGAACTTCATCGCCGCGATGCAGGAGCTTCCAAATAGCCTGTTTGAAAAAATGGACTTGCGCCGGATGGACTATGTCAAAAAGAACTCGCATTCAGGTTCCCAAAAGAGAGACTATTTTATCTTTATCCGGTCGGTCGATCACCCCCTTTTCGGTAATAATCGCGCTAATATGTTCAGCCGGAGTTACGTCAAAAGCCGGATTATACACATTTATCCCTTCCGGAGCAACCATGCTCTGCCCAACAGCACGGACCTCTTCGGGGTTGCGTTCTTCAATGGGGATTTGTGCCCCATTTGTCAGGGTTAAATCGAATGTACTGGATGGGGCCGCGATGTAAAAGCCAATACCGTAATGTTTGGCCAGAATGCTCAGGCCCAGTGTGCCAATCTTGTTAGCGGCGTCGCCGTTAGCGGCAATGCGGTCGGCGCCGGTGAATATCGCATCGATTTTGCCGGCCTGCATCAGGGAAGCGGCCATGTTGTCGCAAATCAGAACCGCATCGATTCCGCCTTCCATCAGTTCCCAGGCGGTCAGGCGTGCCCCCTGCAGCAAGGGACGAGTCTCATCAACCTAAACCCTGACTTGTTTGCCGTTCTGGGGAGCTGTATACATCGGGGCCAGCGCGGTTCCCATTCCCGCTGTCGCCAGCGCCCCGGCATTGCAATGCGTCAACACCGCCCCGCCGTCGGGAATCAGGGACTCGCCGTTTTGCCCAATCGCTTCGCACATAGCTTTGTCTTCGGTGCAAATCGCATGGGCCTCTTTGAGCAGTGCTTGTTTTAACGACTCAATCGATGCGGCGGGATTATGATGAACAAATTCATCGCCCTTTTGCCGCATTCTATCCAGCGCCCAGAATAAATTCACCGCCGTAGGCCGACTGGAGGCCAGGGTGTCGCAGGCGGTCTTAATTTCCTCAAGGGCTTTGGTCAACATAATATCCGGCGAAAGTTTTCCGGCGGCGATACAAACCCCATACGCCGCGGCAACACCGATGGCCGGGGCTCCACGCACGGCCAAGGTCTGGATGGCTTCGTAAAGCTGCGCGGATGCGGTACATTGAATCTCTTTAAACTCACCCGGGAGTAAACGCTGGTCAATCAACTTCAGGCAGCCGTCTGTTTCGCCAATCCATTTCAGTGTTTCAAACTGCATCTTGTTTCCTGATTCTCTAAATAACGATTTTTGATATCCACTAAACCATATTATGTGGAAAACCGTCAGAAAATCAAGAAATTAGATTCATCGCCTACACGGGAGTAACAAAAAATGAAGCGAATTACAAAAATTATCTGTTCCTCGACACTATTACAGGTATTCTTCGGTTTTGTGGCGGACGATTCGACCTTCGGCCATGTAAATCACATCTTCAGCAACATTCATTGCATGGTCGCCAATCGGCTCAATATTTTCTGTCCAGGCGACGATACTGAATCGCCTCGGCGATATGCTGGGGGCCAATGTGTTCTTCGTTTTCGATGTCCGCGATGGTTCTGGCCACTTTACAGATTTTATCATGGGCGCGAGCCGAGAGGGCAAATTCCATCAGGGCCTGACGTAGGATTTGCTCTGCGCCTATATCGAGTTCGCAGAATTTCTCGACTTGGCGGTGTGACATCGTTGCATTGCTTTTGGTGCTGTCGACATACCGTTTTAACTGTTTTTGACGAGCCTGATGAACCTGCTGACGCAATTTCGCCGAATCAGTTCCATCATGACCACGGCGGCGGAGCTTGCGAAATTCCACGGGGGGTACTTCGATATGAATGTCAATGCGGTCCAGCAGCGGCCCGGAGATTTTAGCCATGTAGCGTTCAATTTGAGCCGGACTGCAACGGCATTTTTTGGCATAGGTCCCAAAGTAACCGCACGGACAGGGATTCATGGCGGCAATCATGATAAATTGTGCCGGAAAACAAAGCGTGCCCTTCGCCCGGGAAATCGTGACCGTCCCCTCCTCAAGAGGCTGACGAATCATCTCCAGCACATGTCGCGGAAACTCGGCAAACTCATCCAAAAAAAGAATCCCGTGATGAGCCAGGCTCAATTCGCCGGGGCGCGGATGTGTTCCGCCGCCCACCAACGCCGGCCCGGAAGCCGTATGATGCGGCGTGCGAACCGGACGCGTCGCCACCAGCGCATTTCCTTTTTGCAAAAGTCCGACAGCCGAATAGACGCGCGTGGTTTCTAATGATTCGCTGAGTGTCATCTTTGGCAGGATCGTCGCCATACGATGTGCCAACATGGTCTTGCCGGTACCGGGCGGCCCGATCATCATGACATTATGCCCGCCGGCCGCCGCGATGGTCAAGGCTCGCTTGACGCTTTCCTGCCCTTTGACATCGGAGAAATCTACATCACAGACGGATGTTTGGTCGAACAGCGCATCCACATCGACCATCATGGCTTCAATGCAAAGCCGATCCGACAAAAACGCAACTGCCTGAGCCAGCGACCCAACCGCATACACTTCGATGTCCTGAACAACGGCAGCCTCGCAGGCATTTTCCAGTGGTACGATAACGCCTTTGAAACCCTGCTGAGCCGCGGTCATCGCCATACTGAGCACACCGTTGACCGGCCGCACCCGCCCGTCCAATGCTAACTCGCCAACAACCACATAGTCGCCCAATTTATCGCTGACTAATGCCCCGGAACAAATCAGCATTCCTAAAGCAATCGGCAAGTCAAACGCGGGGCCTTCCTTCTTTACATCAGCGGGAGCTAAATTGATGAGAGCCTCAGTATCGGGATAACGAAAGCCGGAGTTGACGATAGCGCTTCGAACACGTTCGGCGCTTTCTTTGACCGCGGTATCCGGCAGGCCCACGATGGTTGGCCTGTCAAAACCGCCCCGCGAGATATCCACCTCCACCTCACAGAGAAGCCCTTCAATTCCTTCCAATGTCACCGAAAATAATTTTGCCAGCATCAAACACCTCTTCTTTCGCCCTAAAAACCGCGTATACGATGTCGGAATTATACGGGGCCGGCCCCGTTGCGGCAAGCTTTTTTCGCAAAAATGCGTCTTCAATGCTGATAACACGACATTAAGGGGTTTTGGGATGGTTTCTACTTGTTTCGGTAGTGTGCCATGTACCGAGTGATTTTCCTGTTTTCATCTAATACTACAGCGCCATAACGGCTCAAGAAATTGAATAAGTTTTGTCGATAAGTCTTGTAAATGACATTATTTGGAGGCTTATCGGCATGGATGCAAAAGAAATCAAAAACATCGGCAAAAAACTGAATACATTTT
>JADHXS010000137.1 GCA_016782835.1 Phycisphaerae bacterium
TAAAAGAGATAGGATGTTTTTCGTAAAGTGCGGCTCAGGTTGTGGCACAATGTTTGCAGATGAATGAGTTTGTTGTTGAGGATTCGCATGGCTCGCCCGTTCGACTTCGCTCAGGGCAGGCTCTATGGCGTTTTTACATTAAGCAATATTAATAAACAAGACAAATAGGAGAGTAATCCATGAAGATCAGACCATTAGGGGACAAGGTGATTGTCCAGCGTTTAGAAGCAGAATCCAAGACGGCGGGCGGTATTGTTCTGCCGGATTCAGCCAAGGAAAAGCCCAAACGCGGGAAAATCATCTCCGTTGGCGACGGCAAGCAGCTCGATGACGGCAGCCGGGCCAAAATGACGGTGAAAAAGGGCCAGGAAGTTCTGTTTACCAGCTACGCCGGGACCGAAATCAAAATCGACGGAAAAGAATACATGATTATGGACGAGTCGGACATTCTGGCGGTGGTAGAATAAATTGAATTTAGTGTCATACGTTACCACTGGATTCGGCGCCCCCGCCTTCGCGGGGGTGACATTCCTTCGCGGGAATGACAAAAAAGCGGGAATGGCAAGCTAAGAAAAACTGAATAGAACAGGAGAGTTGAAATATGGCAGCGAAAAAGATTGCATTTAATACAGAGGCCCGCGAGGCAATTCGTCAGGGGGTCAGAAAACTGTCCGCCGCGGTCAAGGTGACACTGGGCCCGTGCGGGCGCAACGTCATTCTGGAAAAATCCTTCGGCAGTCCAACTGTCACCAAAGACGGCGTATCGGTCGCCAAGGAAATCGAACTGGAAGATTCGTATGAGAACATGGGCGCCCAGATGGTCAAGGAAGTGGCCTCCAAAACCAGCAATGTTGCCGGTGATGGGACGACCACGGCGACCATTCTGGCAGAATCCATTTTTGAAGAGGGGTTAAAAAATATTACGGCCGGTGCCAACGCCATGCAGGTCAAACGCGGAATTGACAAAGCGGTTGAAGCGATTGTCGAGGCGTTAAAAAAGAGGAGTATTCCGGTTGACTCCGGCACGCAAATCGAGCAGGTCGCCACCTGTTCGGCCAATCAGGACGCCGAAATCGGCAAGACACTGGCACAGGCCATGGAAAAAGTCGGCAAGGACGGCGTGATTACGGTCGAAGAAGGTCAATCCCTGGAAACCACCGTCGAACTGCTTGAGGGCATGCAGTTTGATAAAGGGTACTTAAGCCCGCACTTCATCAACAACGTCGAAGACCGCACGGTTGTACTGGACAAGCCTTATATCCTGATTCATGAAAAGAAAATCAGCGCCATCAAGTCGCTGGTTCCGGTACTGGAAAAGGTTTCCAAGCAGGGGCGTCCGCTGCTGATTATCGCCGAAGACGTTGAAGGCGAAGCGCTGGCGACATTGGTTGTGAACAAGCTCCGCGGTGTGTTGCAGGTTTGTGCCGTCAAGGCTCCGGGTTTCGGTGACCGCCGCAAAGCCATGCTTCAGGATATCGCCCTGTTGACCGGCGGACAGGCATTGTTCGAAGACCTCGGTCTGAATCTTGAAAAAATCGAGCTGAGCCAGTTGGGGCAGGCCAAACGCATCACTATCGACAAGGACAACACGACCATCGTCGAAGGGGGGGGAAAGACCGGCGACATCAAGGGCCGCATCGAGCAGCTCAAACGTGAAATCGACAATTCGACCAGTGATTATGATATTGAAAAGCTTCAGGAACGTCTGGCCAAGCTGGCCGGCGGTGTCGCACAGATTAATGTCGGTGCCGCGACCGAAGCGGAGATGAAGGAAAAGAAAGCCCGCGTCGAAGACGCCCTCCATGCGTGCCGTGCGGCGGTCGAAGAAGGGATTCTGCCCGGCGGCGGGGTTTCGACGCTGAAGTGCCTGTCGGTGCTGAACAAGATTGAATGCATCGGCGACGAAAAGGTCGGTGTGGATATTGTCCGCCGGGCCGTCGTGGCGCCGATTAAGCAGATTGCGGTCAATGCGGGGCTGGATGGTTCGATTGTGGCACAGAAGGTTATGGAATCAAAAGAGAAGAACTTCGGGTATGATGCGGTCCGCAAGGAATACGGCGACATGATCAAATTCGGTGTCATCGTGCCGACTAAGGTCGAACGCGCGGCACTGCAGAACGGCGCGTCGATTGCCTCGCTGCTCTTGACAACCGATGCGATGGTCAGCGAGATACCCGAAAAGAAAAAGGCCCCGGCGATGCCTCCGGGTGATATGTACTAAACCGTTTAAAGCAAAGGCCCCTTATCGGGGCCTTTTTTGTGTTCAAATGATTTGAATGAAAAAATTAAAATGTAAAAAGCAAAATGACAGTGTAAAATGAAAAAATGCCGCCGAAGGCGGATTCGATTACGTGTCACCCCGGCCTCCGAGCCGGGATCCATGACGCCGACGTCTGGATGCCGGATCAAGTCCGGCATGACAACAAGCTTTGATTTTTGATATTGCGACTGAAGGGAGCAGATTATGTTTCGCATGTTTTTTCAGGGTAATCCGGTTCGGGAAGCGACCAGAGGCATAGCCAAGGGCGCCTTTTTTATGGGCTTGTTTTTAATCGGCTTCGGCATGCTGGTGTTTATTCTGCGGGATCTGTTCGCATTCCTCGCCGCGGCGATTTTCTTTATGGCGGGCTTTTCGGCATTGGGCTATGCCGTCCGTTTATTTCTTATGCAGCGTAAAATGAAAAACACCGACGAGGGCTATCGCCAAAATGTTCAGATTCATTATGAGGAAGATAATTGTTAACATTCATTTTTAGACACAGATTAACACAGAATAACGCAGATTTTGTATCACATCGTTTACGGCACGAAAAATCACAACGGCACGCTTGACCTTGAACGGCATGATGAATTATGCCGATATACCGCGGGGGTATTACAGAACAAAAATTGTTTCATCTATAAAATCGGGGGCTATACAGACCATCTGCACATTCTGACCGAATTGCATCCAACGATTGCCTTGGCCGGCTTGGTCAAAGACGTCAAGCTGGCACAATCCAAATGGATTAAAACCAAAAAAATCTTTCCGATGTTCGAGGGTTGGCAGGATGGATACGGAGCGTTTACCTGTTCATGGAAAGACAAAGGTCGGATTGTCAATTATATCGCAAATCAGTTCGAGCATCATCGCCGTGAAACGTTTCGTGAGGAATATATCGAGATGCTTCAGCATGCAGGGATTGAGTTTGATAAAAAATATTTGGCCTAATTTATTTGACCCCTACGGGGTCGGTGGAAGGTGTGGGTGTATTCGCTACCACGGGTTTCGGTCGCTTCGCTCCCAATACCGGCGGCTATTATTATTTTATCCCTACGGGATAAGTGGTTTTTATGCCTGGCCGGATTGGCGCAAGGTTTTGACAGCTTTGGCATCGATAGGTTTTGCGTTGGGGTTGGTTAGGAGGATTTGGCAGGTCATTTCAAAGAACACTGCTTTTTGAATGGCATCGTTGAAATCTTTGCCGACTGTTACGAGTCCGTGATTTTTCAGAATCGCCAGATGCGTGTGTTTATCCTTCATCGCCTCAATGGTTGCCTGTGCCAATTCCTTTGACCCCGGCGGCAGGTAGGACACGACTTTGGGCGTGCCGATATAGACGGGTACCTCAATCGTCATGTTATAATCATAGGCTTCGGGTCTGCCGCAGGCGATTGTCGTCGCATAGGGGCTTTGAAAATGCAGCACCACATTCATCTCGATGCGGCTTTTCAAAATACCCAGATGAAACACACTCTCGCAGGTCGGCGTTTTGCCGTTGATGCACGTCCCGGTTTGGATCTCGCAGATCGCGACCTGTTCGGCGGTCAGTTCCCCGAGCCATGACCGGCTGGCCGAAAGCAGGGCCACCTCCGGCTCAATCCGCCACGACAGGTTGCCGCTGCTGCACTGTACCAAGCCATAACCGGCAACTTTTTTACAGGCTTGAACAAAAGCCGAAATTTGTGAATCATAAGATTGCATTGGTACGTATTATAGTGACTTGATGAAGATTGTACAGGGTGAATTTGATGGACAAAGAGGCGATCACTTGCTACAGTATCGCCCGGTTAGGGGGATACGGATGCCCTCGCTTCAGGAACGGTCATTATCATATATTGCTACAGGAGAAAAGGGATGTTTGAACGTTATACGGATAATGCCCGTGATGTGATGTCGCGGGCCCGGCAGGAGGCCCAGAAATTCGGCCACGACCACATCGGGACCGAGCATATTTTGCTGGGCCTGATCGAAGTGAAAGCGGGGGTCGCGGCGGAAATCCTGAGCCATCGGGCGGTTGATTTGCGGCATACCAAGGCTCAGGTGGAAAAGCTGGTCAAACATGGGGATTGTGAAGCGATGGCGCATGGCACTCTGCCGCGAACGAAACACGCGCAGCATGTGCTGGATGATGCGGTGAAGGAGGCACGCCAGTTTAAACACAACTATATCGGGACCGAGCATATTTTGCTGGGGCTGCTGTACGAAAAGGACTGTATCGCGACGGAAGTGCTGGCCAATCTCGGACTGAAGCTGGACGCGGTTCGCGAGGATGTGCTGCATTTTGTCGAAGACGGGGGAAAAGCGGTATCGGCAGAGAATTAAGGTGTCATTATCGGGGCTTAAAGGAGGGGGGTGATTTTAGGGGAGTTTTGTTGACAGAGGGGCATTTTGGGCTTAGACTACAGGTTTTTGGAGCGAAAAAACGAACAGATAGCTATAAATCGGAGTTGATTTTATGGATCCTAAGATTTTTAAGGCGTATGATATTCGCGGCATTTACCCGGACCAGTTGGACGAGCAGGCAGCCTGGAAAATCGGCCACGCGACAGCCCAGTTCCTCCGGTCGATGCTGCATGGTTATAATCGCGGGCTGGCGAATGCCCAGAGCATCTGTGTCGGCCATGATATGCGAAAGCACGGACCGACGCTGACCAAGGCGCTGATTGAGGGCATGAACGCCACCGGCGCCAACGTGATTGATGTGGGGATGATTGATACGCCGCAGATGTACTTTGCGATTAACCATCTGGGAACCTGCGGCGGTGTGCAGGTGACCGCCAGCCACAATCCGGCCGAGTATAACGGCTTCAAGATTTCCGGGCAGATGGCCAAACC
>JADHXS010000031.1 GCA_016782835.1 Phycisphaerae bacterium
AAGGCCTGTGCCAGATGCCGCTCCTGTAGTGTAACCATTTCGGCCTGACACCCATGCCGCTTGACGACGCGCCCGATCATCGCCACGTCATCCAAATTCGTATGGATGCCGTGTTTTTCAAAGACCTGATTCATCGTTTCGGCCATCTGGCGCATCCGCAAAGCGTCGCTTTGACGAATCCGCGTGTTCAGTTCCGCGGCTCTGTCGGAAAACGATTCAAACCGGCTAATACCTTTGCCGCAGATATAATATTTGCCCGGGTTGCCGGGGTCATTGATACGAATTCCCTGTTCCTGCATATCCGTTTCCATCGCGATGATTTCCGTACCGAACAACGGGAAGATTCCTTTTTGGCGAGCCTGCTCTGCGAAGGTTTGATAGACTGAAAAGTCGTAATAGTTTCCACTCCCCAGAATCTTAACACCTTGTGCCGCGGCCAGCGAAACCGCCTGTTCGACCGTTTCAAACGCTGAAAAATTCGGCGGCAGGTGGATATGACTGTTAAACACGGCTTTCTCTGACAACACGGGGGCGGCTTTCGCCTCTGTCTTGACGTGCCTGACCGTTCCAAGTTTCAATAAAAACTCGGTTGTAAGTTTTCCGGTATTTTGCATTGTGTGGTCCTGTTAATTGATTTCTTCTGATTCGGCGACGACCCGTGTCGTCTTTCGCGGCGGCAGATGCAGCGCACTGTCGAAAGCGTCCTCAGCGGCTTCCTTGACGGCTTCGGAAAGGGTTGGATGGGCAAAAATCATTTCCGCCAGGTCTTTAGTGCCGGCCTTTTGCGACAGCATCGCGGTCGCACTTTCAATCATTTCCGTGGCGTTATGTCCGATGATATGAACGCCCAGTAGTGTCTCATCTTCATAATGCCGAATCACCCGGACAAAGCCAAACTCCTCACCCACCGCCATCGCTTTTCCAAGATACCCAATCGGAAAATCACCGATGCGAACCGGGATTTGCTGCTGTTGAGCCTGTTTCGTAGTAATCCCCACTGAAGCGATTTCCGGAAAAGTATAGACGGCATTCGGTACGGGCAATGTTTGTTCCTTGCTGTGGCCCAGCGCGTTTTCAACGGCGACCTGGCCCTGTGCGCTGGCGGCGTGTGCCAATAAGCACCGACCGTTGGCATCACCAATACAATAATACCCTTTGACGGCTGTTTCCATTTTGTCGTTGACGCGGATAAAGCCACGGTCCGTTTCCAAACCGATGCTTTCGATTCCGATGTTCTGCGTGTTGGGTCTTCGTCCCGTGGCGACCAGAGCCTTATCAACCGCCAGCGTTTGATTGCCGGAAATGATCGCTTCAACACCGCCGCCTTTGACTTCAAGGTTCTCCACTTTCACGCCGGTATAAATTTTCATGCCCCGCTTGGCAAAAACATCCTGAAGGGCGGTTCCCAGCGACGGCTCCATTTCGGGCAGCAGCGAGTCCATCAATTCAACGATGGTCACCTCTACGCCGTATTCATGCATCATGCAGGCAAACTCGCAGCCAATCACACCACCGCCGACAATCAACAGCCGTTTGGGCAGTTGGTTCCAGTGCAGCGCTTCGTCCGAGGTGCAGACTACATCCGGGTCGGTCGGCCAGCCCGGGATGCGTGCCGGGACTGATCCGGTTGCCAAGATAATGTTGTCGGCGGTAAATGAGTCTGTCCCGCCTTTGGCATCCGTTACGTTAACTTTGCCCGTCCCGTCGAGAACAGCACTGCCGGAATAAAGCTTCACGCTGCGAGCACCGAAGAGGCCTTTGATTCCGCCCCGCAGTTTCATCAGGACCTTATCTTTTCGTTTTTGAATTCCGGTCCAGTCAAAATCAACTGTTCCATTGACACTGACGCCCAGCGAATTGGCGCCTTGTATCCGATGCATCAATTCTGCCGAAGCCAGCAGTGCCTTGGATGGAATACAGCCATAGTTAAGGCAAGTTCCACCGAGATGATGTTTTTCAACGACAGCGGTCTTTGCGCCCATCTGGGCGGCTTTTAGAGCGGCGATATAGCCGCCCGGCCCGGCACCAATGACTGCAACCTGATAATGTTCTGCCATAATCGATATCCTTGTCTGTTATTATGAAATCAACTGCTCAGGTTTTTCAAGAAGTTCTTTCAATATTTGCAGGAATTGTGCCGCTAAAACGCCGTCAATAATCCGATGGTCACTGCTCAGTGTTACCGTCATCAGTCGTGTCGGGTACATTTCACCGTTTTCGACCGCGACACCTTCCCGAATCGCTCCGACGGCCAAAATCGCCGCTTCCGGGGGATTAATAATCGCCGAAAACTCTTCCACGCCGAACATTCCCAGGTTGGTGATGGTAAATAGCCCTTGTCCGGTGCCTTCCAGTTTGCCGTTTCGTGCCGATTCAACCACCTGGCGGGTTTTGGCGGCTAACTGTTCCAGACTCATGCGGTCCGCATCCAAGACGACCGGTACGGTCAGGCCGTCGTCGGTGCCGACGGCAATTCCGATATTGACGGAAGAATACTCAATGACCTCAGAATCCTTATATTGGCTTCGGAACGCCGGATATTGACGCATTGCTTTGGCACAGGCACAGGTGATGAAATCATTGACGCTGCACTTGAACTGCTCTTTGGTTTTACGATAGGTCGCAAACAGCAATCCCGCATCAATGGTGGTCTTCGCATAAAAATGCGGAACATTCTGCTTGGAATACAACAAGTTATTGGCAATCGCACGCCGCATTTTGCTGACGGTGTAAGTCCGCGTCCTGCTCGTACTGACGCCGGCAGTTTTCACGTCCGTCGAAAGAATACGTCCGCCGGGGCCTGAACCGGCGTCAATGGAGGTCAAATCAACGCCTGCTTGTTGGGCTGCCTTGCGAGCGGCCGGAGAGGCTTTGATACGTCCGGTTTGACTGACGGAGGCGGTGCTTTTTTGAGCGGTAAAGCTCGACTCTTTCGGTGCGTCGGCAACCGGGCTGCCGGAACCAGACTTGGGAGCCTCTGTAGTTGTTCCAGCCGAGGCCAGATAGGCATCCATGTCCACATCTTCTTCGGCTAAGTAGGCAACCGGAACCTTAACTTCGACAATATCGCCTTCCTGTGAAACAATTTTCGCAATCCGTCCGGCATCAACCGCTTCGACTTCCATCGTCGCCTTGTCGGTCTCGATCTCCATAATAATCTGCCCGACTTCGATGCGGTCTCCTCCTTTGACCTTCCAGGAAAGAATTGTTCCTTCTTCCATGCTCTGTCCGGCCTGCGGCATTAAAATAGGGATGACCGGGCCGTGACCGGCTGCGGGAGTATTTGTTTCTTGTTTCATTAAGCTGTCTCCGGTTTTTAAGGCATCTTTCGATGTCTGGTTGATGCGGTTGCGGAATTTTGATTGCTGTATTGTTCAAGGATTCCGGAAGCATCCTGTCCTTTTTCACCCAGGATGGCAATCGGCGTTTCAGTGTCAAAAAGGCTCCCCGGACCGGGCAAAATCTCCAAAAGAACGCCCGATACCGGTGATTGAACTTCAAAAAGCTCCTGACCGGCCTGAACAATACAGACAAACTCATCCTTTTTAACGGCATCTCCATAACGCTTAAGCCATTTATATAAAAGGACTTGCTTAAAATTTTGGAGCTTTCGAGGTAAACTTATTTTATACATATCAGCTTCCCTGTTTAGACAATCCCACGAGAATATTACAATAATTATATTCTAAAAATAATCATATATCAAGCATATTTTTTCAAATTTATGTTGATTTTAGCGTTCATTTATGTTTATTTATATCAAGAATTGAAAGCAATTCGATAAAAAATCCTATATTGAGACAAAGCGCGTATATGGAGCAAAGAAAAGAACAGATTCTCTCGCTTGCCTATCAGGATGGCCGTGTTTTGGTACGCCATCTTGCCGAACAACTCAGCGTCTCAGAAGCGACGATACGTCGCGATTTGCACGGATTGGCCTCCGAAGGGCTGCTGGAGTTGACGCACGGAGGCGCCTCGGTTATCCGCAGTTCCGATTATTCCTTTCTCTCCAAGTCGATGCGGAACATCGAGGCCAAAAAAGTTATCGCTCAGCTTGCGGCCGACCTTGTTCAGGATGGAGACCAGATTTTCCTGGATTCCGGGACAACCTGCTTTGCCATGACCGCGCCTCTGCGTGGCAAAAAGCGGCTATCTGTCATTGTCAACTCGATTCGTATCGCCCAAGAGCTTAAAGCACCCGGTGTGGATACGCTACTGCTTGGCGGTCAGTTTCGACAGGATCGCATGGATACCGTCGGCCCCATTGCCTTTGAGACACTTGAACAACTCAGGGGATACCGCGCCTTCATCGGCAGCGACGGGATCAGTATTGAGGATGGGCTAAGCTCGGTGGATATCGAAAGCGCCCACATTATTAAGTTGGTTTCCCGGAATGCACGGGAAAACATTCTGCTGGCCGACAGCAGCAAATTTGACAGGCCCACACTTTACAAAATTATGGACTTTCAAAATATTTCGATGGTGATTACGGAAAAAAAACCTTCGGATGAATGGACCGAATTTTTTGAATCGCAGAATATAAACGTCCTTTACCCGGAGAAATAATTTTCAACTTATTTTTGCAGCATGAACCAAGGAGTCTAACAATGCCAAAAAGTATCAACATTAACCCCGACCAGGTCCGGAAAAGCGGGCAGATTGAATTTAAGCCGATTCCGGTGAATCAGTATAACAAAAGCGTCAAGGATGAACTCAAACGTTACAGTGCCGAAGACATGCTCCGCATCCAGCGTGATATGGTCATTATCCGAACATTTGAGACGATGCTCAACGAAATCAAACTTCGCGGTTCCTATATGGGTATCGAATACATGCACAAAGGGCCCGCTCACCTGTCGATTGGTCAGGAAGCCGCTGCTGTGGGACAGGCTTATCACCTTGGGATTGACGATCATATCTTCGGTAGTCACCGCAGCCACGGCGAAATTCTCGCTAAGGGGCTGTCAGCGATTGAAAAACTGGACGACTCGGCGCTGATGCAGATTATGAAAAACTATTTCGGCGGTGAGTGTCTTCGCGTTGTCGAAAAAGATGCCGCCAGCAGTGTTAAAGACCTGGCGATTGACTTCTTGGTTTACGGGACACTCGCTGAGATTTTCGGCCGGGAAGCCGGTCTGAACAAGGGCATGGGCGGTTCGATGCATGCTTTCTTCCCGCCGTTCGGCGTCTATCCGAACAATGCGATTGTCGGCGGTTCCGGGGATATTTCCGTTGGGGCAGCCCTTTTCAAAAAGGTCAACAAAAAGGCCGGCATTGTTATCGGTAACATCGGCGACGCCTCGTCGTCCTGCGGGCCGGTCTGGGAAGGGCTTTGTTTTGCGACGATGGACCAGTTTAAAAAGCTCTGGGACGAATCGCATCGCGGGGGCCTGCCGTTAATCATCAACTTCTACAATAACTTCTACGGTATGGGCGGTCAGCCGGAAGGCGAAACGATGGGCTTTGGTATGTTAGCCCGACTCGGTGCGGGCATCAATCCCGAACAGATGCATGCTGAACGTGTTGACGGATACAATCCGCTGGCCGTGGCCGATGCGATTGCCCGCAAGCGTGATATTCTCGAAAAAGGCGACGGGCCCGTTCTGCTCGATACGATTACCTATCGTTACAGCGGCCACTCACCGTCGGACCAGAGCAGCTACCGCGAAAAAGAGGAAATCGAAGCCTGGCAGCAGCAAGATCCCACCGTGCATTTTGGCCAGGAATTGGTGAAAGCCAAAATCTGCGATGACGCCAAAATCGAGGCGATTCAGAAATATGCCGAGCAGATTATTGTCAAGGCCTGCAAGAAAGCGACTGATATGTCGATTTCGCCGCGAGCGGATTTGATGAAACCAAACAATCTGCTGGAACAAACTATGTACTCCAATAAAAGCGTTGACACGATGGAACCGGGCAGAAAGCCGGATGTTTTGATTCCCACCATTGAGGAAAACCCCCGCGTTCAAAGTCTGGCTTCCCGAAGCCGGTCAGCGTTTGACGACAACGGACAGCGGCTCAAAGACACCCGCTGCATTGGTGTCCGTGATGCGCTTTTCGAGGCGATTATCGACCGCTTCTATACCGATCCGACACTGGTTGCCTATGGCGAAGAAAACCGTGACTGGGGCGGTGCGTTCGCTGTCTATCGCGGTCTGACCGAGGCGCTGCCGTACCATCGGCTGTTTAATTCGCCCATTTCCGAAGGGGCCATCGTCGGAACCGCAGTCGGTTATGGATTGGAAGGCGGGCGGGCACTCATCGAGTTGATGTATTGCGATTTCCTCGGACGTGCCGGCGATGAAGTTTTTAACCAGTTGTGCAAATGGCAATCCATGAGCGGCGGTCTGCTGAAAATGCCGGTCGTCATGCGGGTCTCCGTCGGCAGCAAATACGGCGCCCAGCACAGCCAGGACTGGACGGCTTTGTGTACCCATATCCCCGGCTTGAAAGTCGTCTTCCCCGCCACGCCGTATGACGCCAAGGGCCTGATGTGTAACGCCTTAACCGGAACCGACCCGGTCATCTTTTTCGAAAGCCAGCGGCTCTATGGCATGGCTGAAGAATTCGTCGAAGGCGGCGTACCGAAGGAATGTTACAATGTTCCGTTTGGCGAACCGGCGATTCGCAAAACAGGCAGCGACCTGACGATTCTGACCATCGGTGCGACGCTTTACCGGGCCATTGAGGCGGCTAAGGAACTGGAAGAAAAATATGGGCTGAGCTGCGAAATCATCGACGCCCGTTCGCTGGTTCCGTTCAATTATGAAAAAGTACTCAAATCGGTCAAAAAGACACGCAAAATCCTGCTGGCTTCGGATGCCTGCGAACGCGGCAGCTTTCTGTATACGATGGCCTCGACCATTAACACGCTGGCGTTTGATGAGTTGGATGCGCCTCCGGTCGTGCTGGGAGCACGCAACTGGATTACCCCGCCGGATGAAGTGGAAGAGGCGTTTTTCCCGTACCCGGCTGATTTTCTGGATGCTGTTCATGAGCATATCATTCCGCTGAAAGGCTATACCGCCAAACGGGATTGCTCGGCGTCCGAATTGCTCCGGCGGGATCAATTGGGAATCTAAACTGAATATCGCATAACTCTCTTTCATGAAAATGGGTTTTCTCGTTCATCAGGAAAACCCATTTTTTTGTTTTAATAGGGGAACAGACGGGTATGATTTAGGGTCAGGAATATAAGTATTGGAGGAAAAGTTACTGGCGGGAAAAAGAGCACATATACGATATAAAAATAAGGCAACAGTAACTGTAGTGGTTTGCTGATAAGGAGGCGACAGTATGTTTTTTATTGTGACAGGTATTCTTGCATGGTTTGTTCTGTTATATGCCGGCACAAGTCAGAATCTACATTTCACCATAAAAGTCATTCTTGTTTGGGGTATGCTGGTGTATATCGGGGTAAATCTTGTTGGCTTTGTGATGCGAAACTTTGTATCTTGGTTATTATCGCCTGTTGACCCGAGCGAAGATGTTAGCGAAGATTTTAAAGAATTTTTCGCTCGTGAGATGCGAGCCAACCGTGCCGCAGATAAAACAACGGGCTTAATTTTCCTTGTTCTAACAGTTGCTTATCTGTTCGCTATTTATCACTACTGGAAGGTTGGCCTTGTTGTCTCTGCTGTATTGGTGATGATTGCTCGCTTCCCTGATTTGCTTTGGGAGATACGAACGGGAAAAAGGGTTTCCAAAACTAATATGCCAAAGGGCATCGTTTATAACTTAGGTTCTTTGGTAATTTTTTTAACTCTACCTCTTACTTGGTATTCTTTGTGCAAATGAACGCCGTAAATGGGACGGTTTAATCAATTGTTGATTATTGACGATTGATGAATCATTCGACCCTTTCAGGGTCGTGGGGTGTTGTGGGTATTCGCTTCCCCGGGTTACACCCGGGGCTATTATTGTTTAAGCCCCGCGGGCTTCGGGATTTTTATATTGACTGCCGCGGCGGATTATGTTAAATTGTTATTTTAAATAAGTAATTAACATATAGGATTTGGCGAAAATCAAAGGTTTCTGGATATGGGGAAACGAAAAGACGGGCTGGAACGAAAAGCACTGCTTCTGGAAGCGGCGACCAAGGTGTTCGCCGAAAAGGGCTTCCGGAATACGACGATTGCCGACATCTGTAAGGATTCGCATTCGAACACTGCCTCCGTCAATTATTATTTCGGTTCCAAAGATGAGCTTTATGCTGAAGTCTGGAAGAACGCCTTTCATAATGCGATGGAAAAATATCCTCCGGATATGGAACTGACGCGTGATGCCATTCCCGAAGACCGGCTGCGGGCGCTGGTTAAGTCATTTCTTCATAAGATGCTGGATTCGGGCGAATTGGGCTATGCCGGACAAATCCTGCTGATGGAAATTGCCAATCCCACTGAAGCCATTGACCATATTAAGCGGGATGCAATCGAACCGCTGCGAAAAAGGATGATCTCAATTTTGCGGGAATTACTGGGCGAACAGACGGGCGAACAGGACGTTGTTTTTTGTGCGATGAGTGTGATTCATCAATGCATGGGTTTCGGATTTCACAGGGGGAAATTGTTCCCGGCATTACGTGCGCTGGAAAAGCCCCGATTGCTTGAGGCTCTGTCCGAGCATATCACCGGTTTTTCATTAGCGGGAATCGCGGCTATAAAAAAACGAGCCGGGCAATCATGATTAGGGAGAAAAAAGTGCGGCGATTGATACAACAATCAAAACAAGCCTGTCTGTTTACAGCGATAATGAGTGCGCTTATATTACTTGCTGTTAACGGCTGTAACTCATCCAAACCCAGACTTGTACAGCCGTTGTTTGAACTGCCGCCGGGGTTTTCATCACAGGGTATCGAGCCGATGCCGGAAAAATGGTGGCAATCGCTCAATGATTCCCAACTGGATGCGGTGATCGAAGAGGCGCTGAGCAGCAATTTTACCATTCGTTCCGCATGGGATCGGCTGACACAGGCCGAACAGACGGCGATTAAAACCGGCGCCGGTTTGTTTCCTTCCGTGTCGTATCAAGGCAGCGCCGAGCGAATTCGCAGGGAAACATCCGGCAGTACAACCTATACAACGGATTATTCAGCGGGTCTGGCTGCTGCTTATGAGATCGATTTATGGGGAGGCATAAAATCGGCCCGGCAGGCCGCCGTTCTGGATGCCGAAGCGGCTCAGGAAAATGTGAATGCCGCGGCTATGACACTCACGGCAGCAATTGCCAAGACGTGGTATCAACTGGCCGAAGCCAAACGACAGGAAGAAATCATTCTCGGACAAATTCAGACCAATCAGAAAATTCTTGACGTGATTAAACTTCAGTTTCGGCAGGCACAGATTGGCGCCGCAGATGTGTTCAGTCAGGAACAATTAGTTCAATCCAGCCGGAGTCGGTTGATTCTGGTTCAGGAGGATATTACGCTGCTTCAGCATCAACTGTCGATTCTAATGGGAAAAACACCCGGACCGTGGTGGTCCAATCAGTCAGTCGAACTGGTGACGCTTGGCCAACTACCGGAGATTGATGTGCCCGCGGTGGTTATTCAGCGGCGTCCGGATGTTATCAGCGCTTATAAGACTGTTCAGGCCGCCGATGAGCGGCTGGCGGCGGCGATTGCGGACCAATATCCTGCCATCAGTTTATCCGCGGCCGCTGAAACGTCGGCTGCCAGGACACGCGACCTTTTTGACGATTGGCTGACCAATCTGGCGATGAATATAACGGGACCGTTGTTTGATGCCGGATTGCGTAAAGCCGAAGCAAATCGCACACGCGCGGTTCTCTCGGAGAAACTCAATGACTACAGCCAATCGGTTCTGGAAGCACTGCAGGAAACCGAAGATGCCATCAGCCAGGAACATCACCAGCGGCAGTATGTCGAAAGTTTGCAGAAACAGCTTGCCCTGTCACGCAATGTGTATGACCGGTCCTATCAAAATTACCTGAAAGGACAATTAGATTATATCCGGGTGTTGACTGCACTGGTCACCCTGCAGAACCTGGAACAAAGTGAACTGACGGCACGCCGCGTTTTGATTGAGCGTCGCATTGATTTATGTCGTTCCATCGCAGGCGGTTGGCCTATGCAGCGGCCGGAAAATGTGGATTCGGTAAGCCAATTTTTTGATGACAAGGAAAAATAATGAATTCAGAAAACGTACCTGAAAACAACAATGCATCGGATGCGTATTCGCCTCGTGCTCTAAAGCAGGGGTGGTTAAGGATTGTGGTAACGTGGATAATTCCGGCCGTCATTGTTATTGGGGCTCTTGCTTTTGCCAAACACCAGATCGATACCCGTCCGAAAGCCGAACGCCAAAAGCCTCCACAGCAAGCCCGACTTGTGACAGTTCAGACCGCTCAGCAGACGAATCATCAGACCGTTGTCTCTGCGATGGGAACGGTGGTTCCCGCCAAGCAGATTACGCTTAGCCCGGAAGTTGGCGGCAGAATTGTTTTCGTCAGCCCGTTGGTGATTCCCGGCGGAGCCATTCAAAAAGGACAGACCTTAATCCGAATCGATTCCCGTGATTATGAAACCGTTGTCAAACAGCGTGAGAGTGAAGTGACCAAGGCCCAACTGAATTTAAAACTGGAGCAGGGCAATCAACTCGTTGCTCAGCAGGAATATGAAATGCTGGATGATATTGTCCAGGATCAGGATGAGGAACTGGTTCTCAGGAAGCCGCATTTGGAACAGGCCAAGGCGGCGCTGGAGGCCGCCAAATCCGCCTTAGCGAAAGCCCAACTGGATGTTGCCCGCTGTACGATCACTGCTCCGTTTAACGCTGTGATTCAGGATAAATTTGTGGATGTCGGAGCGCAGGTCACTGCGTCAAGTTCCTTGCTGACGCTCATGGGAACGGATGAATACTGGGTGCAGGTAAAGGTGTTTGTCGATGAGCTTGGCTGGCTTACCATTCCGGAAAATAATCAACAGATCGGTTCCAGTGTAAAGGTCTATAACTCGGCTGCGTGGGGGGAGGGTGTTTACAGAGACGGAATGGTCCTTCGCTTGCTTGGTCAACTGGAGGAAGAAGGTCGTCTGGCTCAACTGCTGGTTTCCGTGAAGGATCCTCTGTCGTTGGAAAACGATTTGTCTGATGTACCGCCGATTTTGGTGGACTCGTATGTGCGTGTTGACATTGAGGGGACAATGCTTGAGACGGTTTTTGGCATCAAACGTGATTATCTACGCGATGGTGATAACATTTGGATTATGAATGACGAAGACCGGATGGAAATCCGGCCTGTCGAGGTTGTGTTTCGAGAGAAGCAAATGGTTTATCTTTCAGATGGACTTCAGGCCGGCGACCGGATTGTAACCACTGATATCTCTTCGCCGGTTGATGGAATGCTGCTGCGTCTGAATGACACACCTGCCCCGGAACCGGCTGAGAAGAACTCGGATACCCCAAACCCGGAGGCACAGGAATGAACGATACGATTCCGACACCCGACGATTCCAAGGGGCTGATTGCGTGGATGGTGCGCAACCGGGTGACGCCCAACCTGATGATGCTCATTTTTCTGATTGGCGGGGCGATTCTTGCGTTTACCATCAAAAAAGAAGTGTTTCCCGAATTCGATCTGGACATCGTAACGGTTCGCGTTCCGTATCCGGGGTCCAGTCCCGAAGAAGTGGAACAGGGTATTATTCTGGCTGTCGAAGAAGCGATTCGCGGGCTTGAAGGTGTTAAAGAAGTTACAGCAACAGTCTCGGAAGGGTCCGGGATGGTGACGGCCGAATTGCTCGAAGGGGCCGATCAGCAGAAAGTCTATCAGGACATCAAACAGGAGATTGACCGGATTACAACTTTTCCGGAGGATTCCGAAGAGCCGGAAGTCAGCCTGGCGGTTCGGCGCCGTGAGGTTCTGCAAATTGAACTGTATGGGGATGTATCCGAATGGGTACTGCGTGATTTGGCGGAACAGGTTCGAGACAGCCTGCTTCAGTACTCCGGTATTACCCAGGTTGACCTGGACGGTGCGCGGGATTATGAAGTGCAGGTCTTGGTCGATCAGGATACCCTGCGGACGTATGGATTGACATTGCAGAGTGTGGCCCAAAAGATTAGAACAACGTCGGTTGAGATTCCGGGCGGGTACATCGAAACCACTGGTGGAGATATTCTGCTCCGGGTCAAAGACCGCCGCGACTGGGCCAATGAGTTCGCACGGATTCCCGTGATTACCTCCGCCGACGGTTCGGTTCTTTATCTGGATGATATCGCACAGGTCAAAGATGATTTTGCGGATACGGACCGTGCAGCTTTTTTTAATGGTTTTAGAGCCATCGGGATCGAGGTTTTCCGTATTGGAGACCAGACGCCCATAGGTGTATCAGCGGCGGTTCGTCAGGCGATGCAGGAGATTGAAAGCCAATTGCCGCCGGGGGTTCATTGGACTATCAGCCGGGATTCCTCGGATATTTATCGACAGCGGCTGACATTGTTACTGAAAAATGCAGGCTATGGATTGACGCTGGTGTTGCTGTTACTGGGACTCTTTCTGGAGTTCAAGTTGGCAATGTGGGTGACAATGGGCATCCCTATTTCTTTTTTGGGAGCATTTCTGTTTTTGCCGTCCATGGATGTGACGATCAACATGATTTCCATGTTTGCGTTTATTATCGCACTGGGGATTGTCGTGGATGATGCGATTGTGGTGGGCGAAAATGTGTATGATTATCGTAACCGCGGCATGGGATTTGTCAGGGCGGCAATCCTGGGGGCACGTGATGTTGTCGTTCCCGTCAGTTTCAGCATTATTACGAACATCATCGCCTTTTTACCATTGTGCTTTGTGCCGGGATTTATCGGGAAGATATGGAAAGTTATCCCGCTGGTGGTTATCACGGTGTTTACCATCTCCTGGGTCGAATCGCTCCTGATTCTTCCTTCGCATCTGGCACATGCCCATCGACGAAGCAAAAATCGGCTGGCCACATTTCTTCATGAACGTCAGCAGGCATTCAGCCGAAAATTTGAGCGATTTATTGAATTTGTTTTCGCCCCCTTCCTGGACCGATGCATCAAATACCGTTTTATTACCATTGCCGCGGGGGTTGCCGTTTTTATTGTGGTTCTCAGCTATGTCATAAGCGGGCATGTCGGCATGATTCTCATGCCGCGTGTGGAGTCGGATTATACTGTGGTGACGGCAACACTTCCGTTTGGCAGTTCTATGCCGAAGGTCGAAAGCGTCAACAACTATTTACTGCAAAAGGCCAATGAGGTGATTGCGGAAAACGGCGGTGACCAATTGAGCAAAGGGGTGTATACCCGCATTGACGAAAATACCGCCCAAGTTCGCATATATCTGACTGAACCGGAAATTCGGCCCATTAGTACCACAGAGCTAACCGCTTTGTGGCGGAAAAAGACGGGGCAAATTCCGGGGCTTGAGTCGCTTCGTTTTGAGGCGGACCGGGGCGGCCCCGGCTCCGGTGCGGCATTAACCATTGAGCTAAGCCATCGTGATATTGATGTGTTGGATAAGGCCAGTGAAAAATTAGCTGAGTTGTTGAGCGATTTTCCCAACGTCAAGGATATTGACGACGGTTATACGCCCGGCAAGGAACAGTTGAATTTTAAAATCAAGCCGGAGGGCCAGAGCCTCGGACTGACAGGTCAGGAAATTGCCCGACAAGTGCGAAACTCGTTTTATGGGGCCGAAGCGCTGCGGCAGCAGCGGGGACGCAATGAAGTCCGCGTTCGCGTGAAACTCCCAAAAGCCCAGCGAAACAGCGAATATGATATTGAACAACTTCTGGTTCGTACCCCTTCCGGGAAAGATGTGCCGCTGATGCAGGTGGCAACCGTCCAGCGAGGCCGGTCTTACACCAGTATCCAGCGAAGAAACGGCCGCCGAACGGTTACGGTGACCGCTAATGTCGAACCGATTGATGATACCAGCCAGGTCAAGACCACGCTGGAAGAAGATATTCTGCCGCAACTGATAAAGGATTACCCGGGATTGTCTTATGGCTGGGAAGGCCGACAAGCCGATTTCAGTGAAGGGATGCAGAGCTTGATGATTGGTTTTGGATTTGCGATGCTGGGGATCTATGCGATGTTGGCGATTCCCTTTAAGAGCTATTTCCAGCCGGCGATTGTGATGGTGGCGATTCCGTTTGGTATTATCGGTGCTGTTATCGGACATATGTTAATGGGCTATTCACTCAGCATGATGAGCATGATGGGAATTGTGGCGTTGTCCGGCGTCGTCGTCAATGACTCGCTGGTTCTGATCGATTATGCCAATCGAATCCGAAAAGAAAACAACCTGTCTGCATTTGAGGCGATTCATCAGGCCGGAATTCGCCGATTTCGCCCGATTATGCTGACAACACTGACCACCTTCGGCGGCCTTGCCCCCATGATATTTGAGACCTCCCGCCAGGCCCACTTTATGATTCCAATGGCCATTTCTCTGGGATATGGTATTTTATTTTCCACGGCCATCACACTTATCATTGTGCCTTGTCTTTATATGCTGCTGGAAGATGCGTTCGAACATTATCGAAAGGGTGTCGAATTTCTCAGCGGTTGATATTTCACTAAAATTTGTAAAAATTATCAATCCAGGGCATTCTCAAAACAACTTTATTTTAGTCAGAAAAACACAGATGTACGGTTGTTTTTAAAAGTTAATAGCTATATATTGTTTGCATAGTGTAAAATCGGGGTAACAAAGCGAATAGTCCGACAACTATGGGACCTTTTTAGTAATGAGTCAATGCGAACAAAATCATGACGAGGACCGTTCACGGGCTTTGGCAAAGATATATAGGGAGTATGACCGGTTTATTCAATCTGTAATCCAATTTTCCGCCAAAAACCAGGCAGATAGAGAGGATATTTACCAGGAAGTTTTCATCGTCCTGTTTCAAAAAGCGGATTTGGATCAAATTCAGGACTTTAAGAGCTATTTATATCGTCTTGTTATTAACAAATCCAATGAATTTCTGAGAAAGAAAATTTCTCGAGAGATTCAACTTAAAGAGTATATAGGGTTACAATCACCCGAAGCCGTACAAGAGGGTGGGGATATGCAGGATATGCTTATCCTGGAAGAAGTGGACAGTATGGTGGATTTGATTAAAGAGTGTTTGTCCCAAAGAGAATCTGAAGCAATTTTACTGCGTTTTAAATCTCATTATGACAATGAAGAAGCTGCCCGAAAAATGGGTGTTCAGAAGGAAACACTGATCCGTTATGTGTCTGTTGGGTTAAAAAAATTACGTGACATTATTAAAAGTATAAGAAGAGCTGAAAAATGAAGAGGGAGACCATTATGAACTGTGAAAATGCCCGATTATATTATTATGAATATTTAGAACAAAATGATACCATTCCTTCTGATGTCAGGTCGCATTTGGAGCAATGTCTTGTCTGTCAGGAGCAATTGGAGCATTTACGGAAAGTATTGGGGCAGCCCGGACCCGTGGAAAAACCCTGGCGTCCAAAATATCTTCAACTTCATTATCGATTATTGGACCAGTGGATTTCTTGTGACATAGTCAGGCCTTTTTTGCCGTCGCTTTTGGTTCCGCAACTCGGTATGAAGCAGCAAACACCGGTGACGGCTCATGTTGAAAATTGTCCGGAATGCCAAAAGGCCCTCAAGGAAATTGCTTCTTTGCGTTTATCGCCTTCCAGCCTGATAAAAGCCGCTCGTTATTTGGCGGACGAAAAGGAGCAGGAAGTTGAGTTTGACAAGACTACTTGTGCGGTCCTTAATAAGGTCAAATACAGGAATATTTCGGATGTTTTGACACGGATGCGGCTCGAACAGACGGTCGATGCTGAATGCCAGTGGCTGTCTGATTCGACCATTGTTGATGTTGAACGTCGAGATGCGAAGACAGTGTCTCAGCGTCAGGTATTACCTATACGTACTGCTTCTGTCTGGGTAGCAGGCGGCATTGCCGCGGCCATTCTTTTCGCCGTTCTATTGGTGTTGCCGATGAGAGATGTCAAAGCACTTGACGTGGAGCAACTCTACATGACGTTAGCGACGGTGCGGAATGTACATATTCAAAAATTTGACGGTTCACAGGAACAGAAGGAACTGGAAAATATCTGGATTTCAGAAGGACTGGGGGCCTATCTGTTTCAACGAGGCGAAAACACGGTTTTCGTGAACAGCGAGTCAGGAAAAGTTTACCAACAGCATCAGGGAACGGTGCAACTGGTTTCCCAGGGAGGCAAAATGGAGTTGGAGCGTCCCTGGGGTTTATTGCCCTTTAAGCATATTTCGGAATTGCCGGCCGACTATGACTGGGACTATATTTCAGATACTGTCCTTGAAGGCGGTTTAAACGTTCAGGTTTATGAATGGAGATGGAAGGAAACACTGAGCAATCAGGCTGAAATTCAGAGAATATGGAGAGGGTATCTGGATATTCACAGCCATTTACCTTACCGGATTGAGTCTCTGGATAAAATCGGAGATTCACCGGCTCAGTTGATTATGGAAATGAAAGTTACCTATCCTTCGGACGCCGAATGCCGGGAAGTCTTTGAAAATTATCATTTCTGAGGAGAATTTTTTCATTTTTAATTTTCTCCCTCTTTCTGTTACACTAATCAACATGTCTATCGAATCGGATATCAAACAAAAAGCCCTTGCATTGGGATTTGACGCCGTGGGAATCACCACCGCAGCACCGGTAGAGCCGGAGCAGGTTGACTTTTATCAACAGTGGCTCAAAGACGGCTGCGCCGCAAAGATGACCTATCTGCATCACAACTTCGACAAACGTTTTGCTCCGGCCAAACTGCTGGACGGCGCCAAGTCTGTGATATGTGTCGCCCTTAATTATCGTCCTGCGAAAATGGAATTAACTGAAAACCCAAACATCCGCATTGCACGATTTGCGCAATATGAAGATTACCATCCATTCATCAAAAATCGCCTGTTTCAATTAGCCGATTACATAACCCGCTTTGTCATCCCGGCCCCTGAGCCGGGATCCAATACGAAACCCTCTGGATGCCGGGTCAAGCCCGGCATGACAAGGAAGGAAAATCTTCCTCGGGCAGATCGAGAAATTCGTTTCAAAGCCTGCGTCGATTCAGTTCCTCTGGCTGAACGGGCTTTGGCCCAACGCGCCGGGCTGGGCTTTATCGGCAAAAATCACATGTTGATACATCCTGAATTCGGCTGTCAGATTTTGCTGGGCGAATTAATCAGCACGCTGGAATTGGAACCGGATGCACCATTTGAAAATCAATCCTGCGGCGATTGCGGCAAATGTATCCGTGCCTGCCCCACCGGTGCACTCGCCAAAGACGGCACTTTTGACGCGCGAAAATGCATCAGCTATCTGACCATTGAAGATGGGAACGCGACCGTCCCGGTCGCATATAAATATGATTGCGGGCGAGACGCCCGCGTTCCCAATTACATCTTCGGCTGCGACGAGTGTATCCTCGCCTGCCCGCATGAAATCAACGCACCGGCAAGAAAGAATACCGATTTCGAGTTTCATCCCGAATGGCAAACACTGACCCCAAGGCAGATTTTTGACATGACTGACGAGGATTTTGAGAAAATCTTCAGCAACTCGGGCATCATCCGTACCGGTCTTGAAAAACTCAAACAAAATAGTGACTTTTTCAGGGACGACTACATATGATGTTGACATGGGTGCGTATGAGCTTTCGTGGGTCTATATTGGCGACTTAGACGGCGATTGTGATGTGGACTTAGCGGATTTTGCGATATTTGCCAGTCATTGGCTGGCCGGTAAATAGCCTTTTGAAAGTCCGTTAATTTTCGACTGATTCGCCATCCGTCGTTTCTGGGGGACTTTTTGGATTGTCGAGTTGTTTTCGAAGTTCTTTGATTTTGGCTTTGGCGATGGTGTAGGCGGTGTTGCCGAGGCGGCTGATGACGGGCCTGCGGTCGGGGTACATGATTTTAAACTGGGCCTGATAGGCCTGTTCAATCTCGACGGCTTTTTGGTAATGAACCATCGCCTGTTCGGGACGATTGAGTTGCTCGGCAATTTTTCCCAGATTATAGTGAATCCGATCCGAGCCGGGATAGCGGTCCATCGCCTCCGAAAACGCGGCATAGGCTTTTTGCAGATACCCTTCTTTTTGTTCATTCGCAGCCTGCTCGAACAGCGTGAGATAAATATCACCTTGCAGGCGATACGGCTTGAAGTCGGCAGGATTCCGCTGCCGGGCCGTATTTGCATAATCGGTTGCTTTTTCAAGCAGCGAAAGGTCATTCGCTTCCATTTGCCGCGGCGAATACATTTGCATCAACAGGCGGGCTGCATTCGATGCGATATCGGGTGAAAGCCTGTCGGCATCGACCGCATTCTGAATTTTCTTCCGGAACTCCTCAAACGATGCGGTATTCCTCGATTCATTAAACATCATATTAGCTTTCATCGGCGGGACGACGGCGACGGCAAAATAACCAACGATAACGACCATCAAGGCTAAAATGATGAAAAGTCGTTTGGGAACATTGAGTAAAATCGGCTTATCGTCCTGTGTCGAATTGTTATGCCTGCAGGCAACCAGAATCGCCATAAACAACCAGAACATATTCCACACGCCCGTTTCAAAAATCGCAAAGTCAACCAGATTATGAGTCAGCACCGCAATCACCCCGCAAGCCAGTGCGATTGTCAGATAATGATTCCGTTTTTGTACCGAAATATCGCCTATCGAAACTGCACAGAGCAATCCAAACGCCAATACAAAAACCCCGGCCGGAAAAAGATACAATACCAGGTACGCCGCCGAACTCACTTTCACGGGTTGATACAGAAAATCTATATCCGTCAGTAACGGCCGCAGCAACAATAACAGGCATAATGAAACGGTCAGCAAACCCATCCAGAGCTTTTTACCAAAAGGCTGTGCTGCTGACACGAGTGAATCCGTTTCGCCAAATTGCTGCCCAACACATTTGAAAATCGGCCAGAGCACCGCGGTCAAAAATGCCAGCAATCCCAGCGGGCCGTATTGACTGAATAATGACAGGATAAAATTGTGTGGATCCTGAATGGTTTCGGATGCGGCGGGATTTTTGTATAGCGGATAGTAAAATTGGAAGTTGCCGCCGCCGACACCGGTCAGGAAATGGTCGCCAATCATTCGAGCGGTGCTTTGCCAATATTGCCAGCGGACCAGCATGGAATTACCGCCGGGGAGCCTGCCGTGTTCACCGCCGTAAACGATGACTGCCGTGGCGGCTAAAACAATCCCAATCAACAGCAAAATTCCAACTACAAGCCGATATTTCCAAAGCCGCTTGCCAAAAATGCTCATTATAAAAAGCAAAATTACTCCGATAATAAACGCCCCGATGCCTCCTTTACTTTGTGTCAAAATCAATCCGCCAATGGCAAACATAAATGCCAAACCATAGCAGACAAACGCCGTCAGGGTCTCAGGCTTTTTTCGATTGCGGAAGGCCTCGATGCAAATTCCCATCGCCGCAAAAGAAGACAACAGGAAAAAGGACGCGGCGGAATTACTGGTCATTAAAAAACCGCGAATATCTTTGGAGTAGAGCCGATGCTTATACATCCAGTGTTCCAGACTGTCCTGTTCAATGTTCAGCCTTTGAAGCTGTTCGGCGGGATTCCGCTCATACTCCTGTATCATCGTGTTATTCGAATCCAGAAGCTGGTCGATACACTGAGCCGTCATCGCCACAGCAATGGCGAGAACCAATAATACGGCAAGATGTGTTTTTTGTTTGGCGGTCAAAAGCTGAATCAGCAAGAGAGCACTGAGCATCGGTGTTGCCAACAAAACCAAATCGGTCAACGCGGCCCGTTTATTGGAAGCTGCCAAACAGGAAACCGCTCCGGCCAGTATAAACAACCCGACTGCAAAGCCCAGCGATGTTTTTCGCCATCGGAACCGGTTCATCAAAAGCAAAACAAGCAGCCATATCGCAAAGCACGCCAAGAGAGCCGTCGACATAAACAGGCTGACAATTTCGGAACTGAGAAAAAACTTCGTTTGTATCTGCTCGATGTGCGGGTTTTCGATATAAGTAGTGCGCAATATCATCAAACTGAGCACGATTAACAAGAGCGCATTTTCGAGAACGGTCAAAAAAGATGATTTGTTATTCAGAATTTTCCCGGTGTTGGATCGCACGCTGTCTCCTATTGGGTGCTTTCCGGACGGTTTGCGGTTGTTTCGAGGATACCGATAACCAAGAGAATCATCACCGTCTGAGCAGCAATCAAAATGGCTCCGATCCAATCGGCCCGCTGCAGTAATACAGCACCAAGCCCGGTGCACAGCGTCGCCAGATACAATGTCAGCGCTACCTGCCTATCCGACAGACCCCGGCGTTTGAGACGATGTGAAAAATGCTGTGTGTCTCCGACAAACGGACTTTTGCCCTGTTTGAGCCGCAGGAACGTAACGCTGATAAAATCATACAGCGGCACGGCCATCACAACGGCCGGCATGAAAACGGCATACAGTTTTGTACCCGCTTCGGCATTATAATAGGTCGTTCGGAGGGTCAGCAGCGCCACGAAAAATCCGACAACCATCGACCCGCAGTCGCCCATGAAAATTTTTGCAGGCGGAAAGTTGAAGACCAGAAAGCCCAGCAGCGCCCCGATGAAAATAAACCCCATCGCCGATACAAAGACCTGTCCGCTTCGCATAGCCGCGGCCATGAGCATTGCGGTTGCGATTAAGGCAATTCCCGCGCTGGCGCCGTCCATGTTATCAAGAAAGTTGAAGGCATTAATCATCAGCACAATCCAGAACACCGACAACGTTGTTGTAATAAACTTGTTTTCAATAAACATCTCAACACGGATATCGGCATAGACGGCTGCAACGATTGCAACCACAAACTGGATCGCCAGCCTGGTCAACGGACCCAGATGCTTTCGGTCATCCCACAGGCCCATCAGGTGCAGCACAAAGACCGCTGCTATCACAATCAATAAATCATTCATCTTCGAGATAAAACCGGGCGTATGCTGCGCGATGGATTCATCGATAAACGAAAGGTGGCCCGGCGCCATCACAAACTTGACCACTGCAGCGCCAATCAGTACGAACAACGCAATCGTCCAGAAAATCGCGATCCCGCCGCCCAGAGCAATGACATTGCGATTGTAGCGGTCTTCTCTGGGCCGGGAAACAAAATTGGTCTTCACCGACCAGCGTTTGACACAGGCGGTC
>JADHXS010000032.1 GCA_016782835.1 Phycisphaerae bacterium
AAAATGTATTCAGTTTTTTGCCGATGTTTTTGATTTCTTTTGCATCCATGCCGATAAGCCTCCAAATAATGTCATTTACAAGACTTATCGACAAAACTTATTCAATTTCTTGAGCCGTTATGGCGCTGTAGTATTAGATAGTAAAAGCTATTTCTTCCCCAACGCTCGCCCCGAATAATATCAGTGTAAGCGCTTAGAAGCTGGAATTTCTCTAAATACTCAATCATCCAATCAAGTGATGCAAAGCAAGCTGATAATCCAATATTTAGAGACTCGATCGAAGACAGTCGTTCTTGAGAAGTTAATGAGGCCGTAATGGATTCAGATTGGAAGTTTTCTGCTAAAATATCTGTTGCAATTGTATCGATGTCATCTATCTCTACTTCTGAAAGATTTTGCTGAGTTGCAATAAACCTTATCTCATCAGATTCATCTAAATCACTCTTCTTCTGACAAATCAGCAGATTTGTCACGATATCCGCTTCATTAAACCAGCGAGCATTTGCTGAAGTTAAAACATATTTTAGATTGTAAAATCGACGGAGTAATTGTCTGAATTTGGCTCCCCAACCTGTTGATAACCAAGAATTTGAGACGATTATGCCTAAATGTCCGCCAACTTCCAGTAAATCATAGAGAATAAATGGGATATAAGAATAAATATCTCCGCGCCCATCTAATCTGTCGTCTCGTTGGACAGAATGTGTTTCATAAAATACATTGATCTTTTCTGTTACGATTTGGTTTAATTCCGCAAAATCTTCAAATTGAACGAAAGGTAAATTTGATATAATCGCTGAAAAGCGAGGCAGCGGAACGCTGATATTTTCACCGGTACTTGGGTCGACAAAAGGAATATTTTCACCTACAGATAGTGTTAAGGCATCATGCGTAAAAATCCGAAGCGGCTCATGCATATTTTCAGGCGTCGAAACCGCTAACGTAGAAACCTGAACAGGAAACGCAAACTTATCGCTGCCCCAAGTGGTTTCAACGGCCTGACGTCCGGTTATATTATAGTCCGATTTGACTTCAAGGATTGTTTTTACGATAGTTCCGGTCCCACAAAATGGATCAATAGCTAATCCGGTTTTATCCTCCAGCGTCAAAAGAACCAAAAGTCTGGCTAATTCCGGCGGTGTCACAAACAGTCCCGCTGCTTTTTTGATCGAAGCCAGAACTGTCGATTTTAAGATGCTCTGCAAAACGGATCGATTGATTTGTCCAAACTCGAAATCCTGAATAAAATCATTAAATGCGAGCAATGTATTCCATACCGGTTGCGGAATCAGATCATCAAAGTCACTGGGCCCGAAAACATTCCAAAAATCTGTCCTCCGGCTTACTTCTGAAAAAAGCCCTAACGCATTTTCAACTGTTGTCTCATCATCAAGCCGGTCTATTTCCTCCAAAGGGCAATTGTATGCTTTTAAGATATTGGCGAAAACAAAGCGATTAAACCACCGAAACAAGATGCGATAAGCAAGCGGGCCTGAAGGGGTCCTTTCGCCGGGATATTCATGTTTAACATGCTTCCACCAAAGTTTAATCTGGGCATCCACTCGATTATCTGTCTGGATTTTGGACTCAATAAATGCTTTAACTGCACTTTGACAAGAGAGTAACTGCCCTATGAGCCCTGTGTCAGAAAACATAACATTGGCAGACACTCCTGAAATCACACCAGTGCTCAAATATGAATTGAGCTTTCGTATAATCTGTTCGGCTCCTTCCTTCCACAAATCAGGACGATTTAGCACATCCGCTCGAGTTGTAATATCAGGATTGAGGAACAAGGGATCATATTGTTTAGAAAAAACATCCGTTGTGCTATTGAGTATGTATAAATCGGCTTCTTGTACATTCCATACGACAAAACTATCCAAGCCGAGATTCCTTGCTTTCCGTTCCGCATTCGAGATCAGTTCGGTATTATCAATCGCGGTATCCGGCATTTTCAGTTCCCACCCTTGTAGCACATTTCCATGGTCGCCAAACAGCAAGACATCGGGAAATAATGATTCACTACTCGTGGAAATAGTATGTTCTCCGGATACACGCTGAATGATTCCGTCCGGCTCGACACTGGAGTTCATATATACAATTAGATCAATTGCCCAGGCCCGTTCATTATACCGTAGCTCTGCATCTGTCATTGTCGCAAAACTCCTTCACCAAGCCTGTTCGTTGAATATTCTTGGAGAACGCAACTCGATGATTCTCAAGAAACGCTTTTCTTAAACGTTCTTTAGATATTTCAATTAAGTCAATAGATTCTTCTTTAAATAATCGAGCGTCCTGATTTTTCTCGATACCAATGAAATTTCGCTCTTCAAGTAAGGCGGCAACTAAAAAGCTTCCTGCACCGCAAGTATTATCTAATACAACATCACCAGGATTTGTGAAAGTACGGATCAAATAGCGACCTAATTCGACGGGTTTTTGAGTAGGGTGCCATACCGTTGCTTCTGGCTCACTTTCCGGGGTTTTGAAATATACAATATCTGTTGGATAACGCAATCCATTCTGACTTTCAACTAATACGGGCTTGAAATTTCCATAACTCCCGGTGAACTGATTTTTTCTCACGCCTTTTGAGTATGCTTTACCTGGCCTCATTTCTGGGTTATATACAGGCGGCTTACGATAAAACACACAAACATCTTCATGTTTACGCAATGGCTGTTTTTTTGCATTCAAAAAATTAGTTGGTTTAGACTTTTCCCAAATTATTTTATACTTAAAGTCTGTTTCATTACTAAGAATTAATTTTGCAGTAAAAACACCTTGTGCAGTTAACACAATAGCGCCATTGTTTTTTACAACTCGATGATACCGTTTCCAGAGTTCATCAAGTGATATCACAGAATCCCATTTATTCTGTGTTGTTCCATAAGGTAAGTCGCAAAGAACCATATCAACACAGTTTGCTGGTAAATAATTCATTATATCAAGGCAGTCTCCATCTAATACTTGATTTAGATACTCTGGTCTTTTCAAAAGCTTTTTTTTCGCCATATGACTCCCTTCTTCCGATTCTTCTTCTTAGCTCTAAGAGATTCTGATTCTCCTAATGGATATTATCAGAAAATCCTCTATCATAAAACCATAATTGTGTATATTTCCCGAAATCCTCCATGCTCCGTCGGATTTCCCCGCGATACCTTCATATCCGGCGCCGCGCAGGTAATCAGATGTTTCGGCTCATTCTGGACGTGAATACCGTCTCTTAATCGCTCGACAAACGTTTTCAGGGCCGGCCGGTAGGTGTGTTCGCGCGCATCCCCTGTTAAATAATCCTTGTTAATAGCTTCTAAATATGCCTCAAAAATCGCCGCCATCCAATAACCCCTTCACCCAATCAAATTTCTGACATTCTGTATCCTTATATTCCTTCGTCAAAGTTGCAATCAAAAACCACCGCCTCCGGCGGACTCCGCATTTTTACTATTTTATCTTTGATCTTTGATATGACTGCAAATTATACCCCCCATTTCCCCCCTAAAACAAGAGGAAAACAAAAAATCCAAAAATCCCCCCAAAACCTGCATACTTTCATACTGACATACCTGTATACTTCCTTCATAATTCCCCCAAATTCCCAAATTTAGACCAAAAACAGGACCCCCGCAGTCCCCATCCCCGCCCTTCTGCTCATAAAACAAGCCATCCGGAGGAAAACCTTATTTTTGATATTTTATTTTTAATTTTTGATATTTTGTTAGCTATTTATCTAACTTTTGCTATAATTAGGTCCTGTCGCGTCAAAGCGTTGACGAAGGCAGAAAAATAAACAACATGTTCTTTGACAATCAGAAGGAGCCCAATAAAAACGCCAGGGCGCAAGCCATGCGAATCCCCCACACACACAAATCGCGTTTTCCGTGTCATTCTGTGTCTTCTGTGGTTATTATGCATCTAAAATCTGCGGAAATCCGCGTAATTCGTGGTTGCTTTTTATGACAAACGAACCCAATTTTCGAATTTGCAAAATCACGCTAAGTGATTTTTCCACAACTGCTTACTGATAACTGCCGACTGCTGACTAACCAAAAAACGAACCCAATCGAACCCAATTTCCCTGATTGTCATCCTGAACGAAGTGAAGGATCTATAACTCAAACAGCCTTCTCACAGTATTCCCATTGAACGGGTAAAATATGTCCACTAAAAGATATTCTCTGTTTTTTACTGGATATACCCTGCCGATTCAGTATAATTTGTTGTGTTGCCCGACAGGTGCCGGACAAAGTTACCGATACTAATGTCAGAATATTAAGGAGATTGGCAATGAAGAATTTGGTTAAACTTTCCATCGTGCTCTTGCTCATCGGCTCCTTCGTGGGATTGGCATGGGCCAACAAAGCCCACAAAGACTACGACGGTACCACTGATTATTGCATCATGATTTCGCCCAACACCGTTGTACTCAGCAGCCCCTGTGAGGTGATCAGTGTACATAGCAATATTCCCTACGACATCGTTGACGCATTAACCATCACCCTCAACAGCATCGATCCGATTTCCACCGGGGCTGATGACTGCGGCGACCTGGTCGTCAAAGTCCTCATCGATGACCTCGATCTTGAAGCCGGCCAGGTAACACTGACCCTCAGCGGCCTGCTCAATGATGGAACAGAAATCGCCGTGGACGAAACCATTACCGTTAAAGAATAGTTGAATCTATGCCCTAACCACGACATCACTGTCGCGGTTCCGGTTTGTGGTTCTCTATCGTATTGTTTTCGCTCTACGTTTTTGTTTTGCGCATCAAAAAAGCCGGGGTTGGTTGGACGCCCGGCTTTTGGTATTACGGTTAAGGTGGTTCAATTTACTCTTCTTTTGGGCCCAGTCTCGGTTCGGGCACACGTGGTGAAACAAACACGGTATTGGCCAGATGCCGCTGTTCCTCTTCGCTCAATACGGGTTCGATAATCAGATGCGGCGTAATGAAAACCACCAGTTCACTGTTGACGGTGCTTTCGCCCTGGAATTTGAACAGCTCTCCCAGCAGCGGAATATCGCCCAGCAGCGGAACCTTGTTAATCTGCTGTGTGACATCCTGTTTTTTCAGGCCGCCGATGACGACCGTCTGCCCGTCTTTAATCAACGCGGTGGTGATGGTTTCACGCGTGGCCACAATCGGCTGGGGCGTGGTGTTGCCGCCGCTGACGATATTGACACTGCCCGTCTGAACGCTGAACTTCGGATTCAGGACCAAACGAATCATGCCGTCCCGTGTCAGGTGCGGCGTGACCCGAAGCTGAACACCGACATCGCGGAATTGCGTTGTCCCGATACTGCCGCCGCCGCTGGTTTCGGTTAGTTCCTGGTAGGGAATTTCATCGACAATCTTGATTTCCGCCTGCTGGTTGTCCAGCACCATAATACGCGGATTGGCCAGCAGCTTGGCGCGAATATCTTCCTGTGCAGCCCGCAATGCCACATCCAGATTGATATGGTCATTCAAAATACCAAACCGGATGAGTGAATCCGTACTGCCTGATTCATTGGTTGTGCCGGAAAAAAGGGCGCTGGTAAACGGGTCCGTCACCGAGCCCTGAAGCACATTATTCAGCGTGCTGATTTGATTGCCGAGGGTCACGTCGGTCGGAATCTCGCCGTAACTGGTGGCCGTGCCGGCATTCCATTCAACGCCGAGGTCCAGGCTGTCGGTCGATGAGATGTCGTAAATTTTCGCTTCCACCATAATCTGCGGCGTGACACGGTCAATCTCGGACATAAACTTATCGATAGCCTTCATTTTGCTTTCCGTGTCCGTCACAATGATGTTGCTGGTGGACGGACTGGAGGAAATCGAGCCGCGGTCAGAGATGAATTTCTTCAGGGCTTCTTCAACCTGTTTGACATCCGCATACGTCACCCGATAGACCTTACTGTCGGTCTTTTCAAGCACATCCAGCACATCCTCTTTAGCCATTACCCGAATCATGTTATCGGTTGTGACATACATATATCCATGCGATTCCAGGATATTCGTGAGCGCTTCAGACAACGGAATATCTGTCAATGTGGCCGTGACAGTGCCCTCGACTTTCGGGCTTTTGATAATATCGACATCCGCCTGTTTGGCCATAATCATCAGCACGTCGTCAATGGGCGTATCGCGAAAGTCAATACTGATTTCCTGCTGCATGCGCTGCTGAATCGGTGACAATAATTCAGGTCTTTGCCAATCGGATGATGTTTCTTCGGCCGCAACGACCGCTGAGAATATTCCAAGAACGAGTATTATCAGGAGAATGCCTATTTTTTCTTTCGTTCCTGTCGCTTTCATGTCTTTTCCTTTCCGTTTATTCCTTTGATTCCTTTGATTCTTTTTGTATTATCCGTCTGTTAACGCTGGACCTGTTGTGTCCAGCTTTTTTCACCTTGTTTAAACTCAACCGAATCTTTGTTGATTTTCACAATCTGTATCCCCTCGAGCGTTTCGCCCTGCCGGACAATTTTACCATTAATAATCGCCGACGAATTGTTTTCACTGAAAACAATGCCTCGCACAATCATCTGGCCGGACTGGCCGGGGGCTGCGTCCTGATTGGCCGGATCGGGTTGAGCTGCCTGCGGAATCATGGGATTACGCAACTGTGTCGGCAGCGGCTGGGGCATTTGCCATTGCAGTGATTCCTGCGATTCGCTCGTGCCCGTCGCGTTCACGTCTGCTTTGGCAGTCGCCGGCTTCTTTTGTCCAAGCCCGCCCAAAGAAACAACCAGAATCCCCGCGAATACCAATGATAAACCACCGACTAGAAGAGTCATTTTTTTCTGTCGCGGATCCATTTTACCTTTGGAGGCCCCGTATAACACCTTTTTGACCTGTTGGACAATGAGCTGACCTGTTTTTGGTTTCGGCGGTGCGGACTGCGACTTGGGCAAGGGCTTGGGACGCAGGGTCGAGACTGCCGGTGTATGCACGGTTTCTATCTGTGTAGTTGTCGTCTGCGGTACCGATGAAGCCTTCTGCTGTTCATCGGCTGGTTCCGGGGTCAACAATGGAATGCCCTGCAACGAATCTGGTGTACTCTCGCTTTGGGCCTGCTGCTGTATCGGCAACTGCATGGCTTCCGGATCCGTTTGGGGCACCGGCACGTCATTAAATATGAACGCAATCTGTTTCTGTAATCCCGATTTTCTCATGACAAATCTCTTCCGCTAATTGGTTATATTCTATGGCTCCGAGACATTGGGGGTCATAGGTTATGACAGATTGGCCCGCGCTGGGGGCTTCGGCCAACCGTACACTTCGATGAATGACCGTCTGTAAGACCAGCGACCCAAAATACTGCCGCATCTGGCGCTGAACATCCTGACTAAGCAATGTTCTTCGCTCTGCAAGGGTCAGTAAAATGCCGCCAATCTTCAGACCCGGACTAAAATGGTTTTGAACAATTTCAAGGGTCTCCATGACTTGTTTGAGACCTTCAATGGCATAATAATGTGTCTGGACCGGAATGATAACATCGTCAGCGGCCACTAATGCATTCAAGGTCAACAAACTCAGCGACGGAGCACAATCAATGATGCAATAATCGAAGAAAGGCTCGACGGTTGCAAAACGGTTTCGAAGCACATATTCCCGGTCATGCATTCCGGCAAGTTGTGATTCGGCTCCCGACAATAATACATTGCAAGGTGCGAGCATAAGGTTCTGGACCGCGGTCGGCTGCAAAATCTGCGGAAGCGCCACATCGGAACTTACCAGAACATCATAGATGGTCTTTTCCATATTTTCCGGCACCCAACCAAATCCCAATGTCGCATGTCCCTGAGGATCCAAATCGACGATTAACGTGCGGTATCCTCTCACTGCCAATGCGGCAGCGAGGTTCACCGCCGTGGTCGTTTTCCCACAGCCGCCTTTCTGATTTGTAATGGCAATCGTTCTCACAATCGGTTTCCTGTCTTTTCAGCGTTTTTGGGATTGTCCGTTTACATTTCAACTCAGTCGATTGACAAGTCCGCCATTGCAACCGAATCGGTTTGGTTTTGTGTCACCAAAAACGAGAGTTCCATCTTCACATCGTGCTCCCGGAGGTCATTTTCATTTCTGCGAAGGGTTATTTGTTCAATGAACACCGTGGGAGTCTGGCTTTCCAAGTGGTTGACAAATTGAGCAAAATTCAGGAATGACGACTTGAATTCCACTTTCAGCCAGGCTTCTGTAACCTCCTGATTTTCGCCAAGCGTCGACAAATCCCGCACTCTCTGATTCTTACTGGAGAACTCAGACAAACCCAATTCGTTCGCAATTTTTCCAATTTCGAAAACCACTCCAGTGGTATTATCCTGGGGCACGGAAAAACGACGGACTGTCTCATCGACTTCTTCAAAATGCCGCTTCATCTGGTCCTGAATATCCTGTCGCGTAGCCTTGTTGGCAAGTAACAACATATCCTTACTTTCGGTATGCTGCCTTTGAACCTGAGCCAACATTTCTTTTTGGGGCAGATCGAAAATAAAATAACAAGCGATCAGCACTAAAAAAACGCCGCCCCAGACTGCGATCAGTGAAACCAGATACGTACTGTTTTTAAGATCGATTTTCATCTTCATTGTTATCCTTGTTCCCGAAGAATACATTCGATTTCGTAATAGGTCGCGGGTCGACGGTCTACGGTTCCCTGCTGTCTGGCTGACGGTTTAAAATCGTTGAAAATACCCGAAAGTATTTCAGAATGTTTCAGAGAATTGACATATTTACGAACCGCCTGATCGCTTTTAACGGGGTCAAATCCGCAAAGCGTCAATTTCAACTTGCGTTCTACGACCAGTCGCTCCTGTATATTACCGGTTCCCTGCTGCTGAGTTCGCTCCACGGTCGCGGTCCGGTTCAAATCGATTTCGTGAATAAAAATCTCATCGGGCAATGTCTGCGTTAATTCAACCAGCAAATCACTGACCTGTATACGATATGACAGGCCTTTTTGAACGGTTTCCAGGCATTTGGTCATCTCGGTAAGCAGCGAATTCTGCCGGCCATATATTTGAACTGCTTCTTTTGAATCATCAATCGTAACCTGATTCTTGCAAATCCGGGCTTTCAGGTCTTTTATCCGAGTACCCTCCTGCTGATAAGAAGCTGCCCACGCAACAACCGCAATTGCGGGAATCAGAAACGGTACCACTTTCAATATGGTTCCTCTCAAACCGCTCCTTGAGGGTCTTCCTTTTCCTTTGAGTAAATCAATTGAAAACATTTTAAATTGTCCTCATTGCCAGTCCGGTGGCTACTACCAGTCCGGGGCCATATTTTTTTAATAGTTCATTACCTTCATCACCTGCCCGGCATTTTATTTTTTCAAACGGATTCAACAGTTCTACATCCGCGGGCAATGCATCTGAAAAAAACTCCGTAAATGTATTCAGCAAAGAAAAACCACCGCAGAGGAAGATTTTTTCAACCCCCGATGTTTTCTCCTGAAACGAATAAAAACGAAGCGTTTCATTGATCGCCAGCGCCAGCGGTCGAATTGCATTATTCAAGGCCAGCAGCATTTTATTTCGCATTTCAGTGGATGTTTCCCGGCTGGCCAGTGCTTTTCGAACCTGCTCTTGGGAAAGTTCAAGTTCGCCGCTGATTTTTTGAACAATCTGCCTACCGGCATTATTCAGGTCGCGCACAAACGGCAAGCCGTCTTGCCCGTAAATGACAATATTGGTATATTCCCAACCAACATCAATTACTGCAACGGTATCGTTGCCGTCCAGCCATTCCAGTTGGTTGAGACAATTCAGTGATGCTAACGCATCGGAATCGACTAACAACGGTTTTGCGCCGGCTTCGGTCAGAATGCCGGTTTTTTCTTTGACCACATTTTCCGTACAAGCAACCATCACACCACTGCGAGGAAATACCTTCGCCGTTTTCTGCTGGCCGGTCACTTCGGTATTTTCGATTAACTGATAATCTATTAGCATCTGTTTGCTATCGAAGGGGCAGACCTGCTGAGCTTCAAGCCGGACAGCCTGTTCGATTGCGGCATCGGGCAGAGGCGGGAATTTGAAACCGCGTACAACCACTTCCGGACCCGAAATCCCGCAAACGATATTCTGCCCGCTCAGATTCGCCTTTTTCAGACACTCTTTTACGGCTTCGGTAATCTTTTTATGGCTTTTATCTTCGTTTTTGGGATCGGTGCTGATATCCTGTTTGACAGCCACCGAAGCGGTATATCCATCCGCGTCTTTTAACAAGCGGATTAACTTGACAGAGGCGGTTCCAATATCCAATCCGACCAGTTCAATTTGAGTTTGAAATTTGCTTAATAAATTTGTCAGCATGGTTCTGTCCTGTTATTTTTCATTCCATCGGCTAATGACATAGTGGGCACCTTCATCGAGTACAGAAGCATCTTTCAACGCCACATCATAATAAAAACGAGCCGGATTTTTTAACTCAAAACTATCCGCTACAAATGCTCCATACAGATCGCCGCCCGAAAAAACAGTCAAAATCGCATTCGGTGCATAAACCGAACCAAACATATCGCCTTTGGCTTTCAAGTCGATAATTTGCCCAACCCCTCCGGTTCCGAATAATTGAAAGGCAGATGAACTTTGTGTCGTATTCGTCACGCCGGAACTGTTATCCGATATCCAACTGCCATCCAGATAAATCACCAAAGAAGCGTTCCCGGTTGTGTCCACAATAATCTCACTGGAATTGCTCATATTCACATCACCGGTGATGTAGAGAACACAATTATCAATCACTCTGAGTATGCAGTCATTCTTGAGTTTGAGACCTGAGAATCGACCGGAAGCGGGATAATCCCCCCCCCCTCCAATCGTTTTTTCACCGATTTTTACCTCAATCAGTGTATCCGGCCCGACGAATGCCGGCGGCTCAACAGTCGGAAATTCCACGTCCGCAGACAGTGAGTATCGATCGAGTGTCGAAGCGCCCAAGTCTTTAATGACGGTACCCACATCGCCTCCGACTCCAACCACAACATCTCCATCGATCTTCACGTTATTATTTAAAACTATGCTGCCGGCATTAATACTGTTCGTCCCGATAATCGCTTTTTCATCCGTATCATCCGGGTCCAGTGAAATATCTGAATCAATGGCCTCGATAACAGTACCGCCTTTAAGAACCACACCTTCACGGCACTGAATGGCCATATCGAACAAGCCTTTCAATCGCAGGGTTGCCGCAATATTGCGCGTTCGATTTCTATTCGTCCCTGCAGACTGAACCGTATAACCGGTTGTCGCGCTATATTGGGTCATGACGGAATACGTGGAGTCAGACTCCGATAATGGAGTATTGACCGCGTTTGGCAGTACTGACGGGGACCAGGTTCCATCTTTGACGGTGTTATTAATTTGCTGAATGGCATACTCCATCCCGGCATCCGCGGCTGAGTGAGCCATTATATCCTGTATTTTCCCGAGTGTTTCAACGCGTGTCTGTGTTCCTAATGCCAAAAGGCCGGTTCCGATAATCAAACTGATCAATACAACGAAAATAATTAGAACCAGAACAGAACCGGTTTTCTTTCGGCATACCCATCTATTCTTTTTTTTTGTTTTGCATGTCATCATTATCGGACCCTTCTGTCAAAAATTCTATCTTTCCAAGCTCATCGACCTTTCAGAAACCGAACTTAACTATTCATTATGTAAAATAGCCGTTGTCAGCGCGGTCGTCGTTTCTCTTCCATCATTCAAAAGCAATTTCATCTCAATGCCTCCGTTGGTTGGCTTAAATTCGGCGTCGCTAACATTGGAACACAAACGAACAACAGAAATACTTTGAGTATCGCCATCTTCATCCAGTATGCCATGCTCAACACAAAACTCAGCGGGATTATCCGTTGACCTGTAAAAACGGGCGTATCGATCCAAGTCCGTCGAATTCAGCCAGTCTTCATAATAATACACGGTTAAATCATCCCTGCTTATCAGATATTTTGTACGCGACGCCTTGCGAACAATTTTTTCAAACGCCACCTGAACCATCGCGGCGTCATTCGCAGCACCGCCATAAACTTTGGCATAGGAATCCAGCCAGCCTCGATGATTGTCAACCATGACCACTCCAATCGCAATCACCGTTATTGTGGTGATCAGCATTGTTACCGCCAACTCTATTAAGCTCAGTCCCTGTCTTTTTCGATTGTTTTTTTTCATTTTGAGTCCCCCTTTATCTTTAGCCCTGGGCTAATGTGGGTAAATAGCATTCATAACGCATCCCCCAATGATCCTGCCAAACAACCAGCACGTGAATGGATCGCAGATCCGGGATTCCCGCCTCTTCTCCATACAGCAGTCGAGCCCAAAATTGCTTATCGTCGATCCGGATGCTGTAATTTCCAAGGACTGACAAACCGAATTGATTCTGAAGCTTCTCTGAATAAGAGCCGACCGGAAAAACATCTAAAAGATCCTGGGAAATCAGGGTGCTAATTTGAAAATCGGAATCGAAATCCTGCTGTGTCGGATCAAACGACGAATCCCCGTGCTGTCCCTTCCATGCTTCCGATAACAAATAGGCCGATCTGGCGGCCATGAGCTGATTTTCAGCACGCTCTGCACAGGCCACCGTATAATATCGAAACGTCATAATCGCCCCGAATACAATCATCAGAACAACGACCGCTATCATGCATTCGAGCAGTGTAAAAGCAAAACCGTTGTTTTGACGCTTCATTTTTTTGAGCCATTTTTCCATCATGCAACTCCATTTCTAATTTAAAATTCTTCCCAGCGTGTGATGGTGAAATAAACCGCTTCATCATCCAGAGAGGTTTCTTTCAAGGCTTTGTCATAATACACATCCCCGCTGTTTTTCATTTCAAACGTATCTACAATAAACGCCCCATAGGCATCCACTTTATTGTAAATCGTCATGTCCGCATTCGGTGCATACACAACACCCTGAATATCACTGCTGTTTTTCATTTCAATTTTCTGACTTGAACCGGTCCCATATAACTGTACCTTGAATGGAACCTTGGATTCATTGTTAATATTGGAAGAGTTTTTCGCCTCGAAATCGCCGTCAAAATACAGTTTGAGTGTCGAGCCTTTTTTGACTTTCAGTTCGGCTTCATTATCGAGCGTTACATCGCCGGTGATATACAAAATCAGATCGCCATTGATTTCCAGTTTTCCCTTGTTGGAGATGTCAATTTCCGTATATTTGCCGCTGTCAGATGTTGTCAACGTCACATTTTTGCCTGATATTTTCCCCTGAAATGCGGTAAAATTCGGCGGCGTAATAATCGGCAGATTTAAGGTTTTCGGCATTACAAAAATTTCTCCCTCTACCGAATCGTCGTCTTTAATAAGAACAACTTCATCGGGATCGCCGCCGGGGCCGATATAAACATCTCCTTCGACCGTCACACCGCTTTTCAGATCGACACTCGAATTTTGATTACTTAAGGTTCCAATCGCGACCAGAACATTCGTTTCGTCGGGGTCACCGGAATTGTAACCGCTGACGGTAGATTTACTTTTCATCCCTAAATTACCTTTTGTGAGAATCGCGTAATCGTTTGCAAAAGGGTTGTTCAGTTTGACCGTCGCACAAACGGTTTTTGTTGACCATCCGGATTTTCCCACAGATGTAATTTGATATCCTGAGGCCAAACTGCCGTCAAACGTTACCGTGTATTCGGCATTACAGGCCGTCAGGGATTCAGAGGTATACGTCGGAATATCATCCACCGACCATGTCCCGGCCTCGAGATCTTTATTCATGAGGTAAATCGCCCGTTCCACCCCCGCATCCGCCGCAAAGCGGGCGGAAATCCCTGACACACTTTTGGCCGTGCGGATTCGGGCCTCCCGAGCGACTCCAATCAATGCCATGCTGCTCAGCGACAGTAATAAAATCAGCAGGACCATCAATGCTAAAATGGACCCCTTGTTTTGTTTAACTTTTTTTATTTTGAATCGAATCGGATTCATTTTGTCATCCTCAATCGTTATGCCGAACTGTTGAACATACCACCGGCATTGTATTTTCGCCTGTGTATGCTAAAAACATCCGGATTGATGTTCCCTGAGTTTCGAATTTTATGGATTCGACATTGTTAGCAATATTGATCGGTGTTAAGGCGGTCGAGGTATCCGGCTGCCATGTCCCGGCCTGCAATTTGCCGTGCCGGACATATAACACATTGTCCACCGAGTAAAATCGGGCATAGTTTTCAGGCGTCAACGCCGACGATCCTGAATCCCAATAATACAGTTCCAGTGTCTGGCCCTCATCCTCGATCACATATTTTCGTAAGCTGGCTTTGCGACAAATAGAGTCAAACACTTTATGCGCAGTAAAACTATCAATCGCCATATCTCCGTACACACGGTTAAATAAATGGTTCCAGCTTTTTTGTCCATTTCCCAAAAAAACACCAACGGTAAGCGTCAATATCGCGGCAGATGCAATCACAATCACCAGTTCAATGAGGTTAAACCCACCGGCGGCTCGCGGATTTTTCAATTTTTTTGTCATACTCTATCTTTCAATCGTCTACAAAAAAGGTTGAATACCGTACACATGCTTCATCACCCACTAATGTTCCCTGGCTATAATCGCGTCTCCAGGCGGTTGTTATATTTAGAACCTTCGGCTCCAGTGAAGATGCATCACCCCATGAAAGTGTCACATAATAATAGGCCCGTTCAAGCTCAATCTCGTAGCAGCCCAGCAGCGTCAGGCTCATGCCGCTTTTGTCCTCCGGAATATTCGGGCCGAATAATGAATTCGTAATCGTTATCTCTGAACTGAACGCTGAAACGGGGTCAAAATCAGCGGAACCTTCGGCTCCTTTCCACCCTTCGAGCAACAGCATGGATAATCGAGCGGCGGTGGCCTGGATTTCGGAAAGTGTCACATCACGCGCAGAATAGTATTGGTATCCCATCGCTCCTGTCACCAGTACCATGATGACCAAAATTGAAATCGCAATTTCAACTAATGTAAAACCGGACTTGTGTTTCTTAATTCTCATGCGTTTCCTTTTTGCGCAACAAATTAATGACACCTCTACCTCCCAATCTTGTTTATTTTATATAGCTTGATAAATACTGAAAGAAGCGGAGAAGATTGTCAGCAACCTTCTCCGCTTCCTAACTGAGCTCGAGCATTAATTATACTCTTTGTCGTTACTGCTTGACCCAATCGCCATCGGTTTCCATCTTATAGGTACCACTGGGCGCCTTGCTTGTACTTCCAGTCACCGTAACTTCCACTCTTCCTGTGCTTGTATCTACGGCGGTAATCGAAAAATCGCCTGCCACAAAATACGTCCCTGTCAGATCACCGGAATTGAAACCCAGCTCTGTCATCGTGGTGGTCGTTGCGATAGTACCATATTCAGCAAAGTACACACGGCCTGCCGACTGAATGGTACCGGCAATCGCATTGGCCTCGGCCCATTTTGCCGAATCAATACGGCCCCGCATCAGCGGAATCGAAGCAGCGGCCAGGATGCCCACAATGAGAATGACAACCATCAGCTCAATTAATGTAAAACCTTTTTTCTTCATTTTACAATCTCCCAAAAACATTTAGTTTAAATACGGTCCAGTTTGTTTTCAACTTTCACTTAACACCGTCTGTTATTTCGTATAAGTCTATTTCATACTTAATGTAAAAATCGGATTTTGTTTCTATTTAGCCACCCGGCGTCATGGAAAAGATGGGTAAATACATCGCCAGAAGAACAACCAGCACAATTGCCCCGACTGCAACAATCAGGATGGGTTCCAACATACCAAGCAGCATCGATACCAGCGAATCAACCTTTTTTTCATAATAATCGCTCGTTTTATCCATGACAGAGGACAAGGAACCGCTGTTTTCGCCGATCTGTGCCATTTTGACCGACACCCCGGGGAAAAATCCGACCGTCTCCATGCTCTGCGAGACGCTCATGCCTTCGACCATTTTTTCACGTGTCTGTAGAACCCCGTTTCGTAAAACATCGTTATCGGTCATTCCCGCCAGGATTTTAAACGCATCCAGAACCGGAACCCCTGCTGAGATCAGCGTTGCCAACGTTCTGCAGAATATCGCCACAAAGGCCATCAGAATAATCTTTCCGAAAATCGGCAATGATAAGTACAATTTGCAGAAGTTCTCATGGCCCTTCTGTGTTTTTGCATAAAATATCAACCCGACCACCACAATTACGCCGCCAATTAAAATAAAGTGGATATTATGCATGGTCACATTATACACAGCCATAAATCCCCGGGTAAAAGCCGGAAGCTCACCATTGAACTCTTCAAACATGGTCGAGAATCGGGGAATGATTAATGTCATCAGTACAATCACAATCAGGATGATGAATCCCACCACAAAGGCCGGATACGCCATCGCACTGCGAACTTTACGCGTCAACTGGTCCCTGTTTTCATAGTGTTTGGCCAAACGCTCCAGGGTTTTTGTCAAAGAACCGCCGGTTTCACCGGCCATGATCATGGCGCAACTGAGTTTGCTGAAAACCTTCGGAAAACATTCAAGACTCTCGGCCATGGTTAATCCTTTTCCCAGCTTGGCGGCAATCTCCTTGAGGACAAACTCAAAATAGGGATTCGGAATTTCATCAGCAATGGTCTCAATGGCTCCGGTAATCGGAAGACCGCCGCCCAGCATTGTACTGAGCTGCCAGCAAAATGTTGCCAAATCGCCGGATTTAACACGCTTATAGTGAACGGTCGTCGTCTTTTCCTGTTGAACCGCCTGGACTTCGGTAATAGAAACCGGAGTCAACTGCTCTTCTCTGAGAAAGGATAACATCTCTTCCTGAGACGAGGTCTGCTTGCTGCCCTCTTTGCAGTTTCCCGACTGATCCCATGCAACATATTGAAAAGTAGCCATATCAATCCTTACAAAAACAAGATTCTTCCATAAATTCTTTCACTTTTCCTTCATCCCAAATTTCGACACTTTTCTTCTATAGGTTTGACAGGTTATCTTTCTAATTTCATTAAAATAAACGATGCAATTGATAGTCCTATAAAACATGTATCCATGTGACTCATTCGCGAGAAATCGTTTTTATTCTTTTTTTTCGATCGTTTTCGTTCGTTATTACCTTTTATTTTTTTTGCTTTCCACGGCCAAACGTCCGATAAGCCTGTTCGGTTCAAAGTATTTAAAAACAATTGAAATAGACACCCAGCCATGATCTGTGAAAAGTCAGAAAAAGAAATTGATTCGGGTAAGAGGGCTTTCTTGCAAATTCAGCCAAAATTGACGGAGCAGTTAAGCAGAGCAGCTATTATTTTGAAGCAATGTTTTCAGTATATGTTACACGCAGAATCTCTTCCGGTGTTGTCAGCCCATTCAAAATCCGGCTAATCCCACTAATAAACAGATCGCCGTATCCTTTATCACGGGCCATTGTTCGGATTTGTGTTTCTTTGGCGCCTGTGGCCAGGGCCTCACGAATCGCCGAATCCATTGGCAAAAACTCAAATATCGGCAATCGACCCCGATACCCGGTATTGCCGCACTCCGAACACCCCTTGCCATGGAAAAACTGAGCACCGGAGGCCTGTTCATCAGAAAGGCGCATCCGCTTTATCAACGTCTCCGGCACCTGAAACGGCTCTTTACATTTATCACAAATCTTACGCACTAAACGCTGGGCCAGAATCATATTCAGTGAGGAGGCCAGCAAATATGGCTCCAAGCCCATATAAACCAGACGGCTCAATGCGCTGGGGGCGTCATTGGTATGGAATGTACTTAACACCAAATGGCCTGTTAAAGACGCCTTAATCGCAATTTCCATGGTTTCCTTGTCACGAATTTCGCCAATCAGAATAATATCGGGGTCCTGACGCAAAATCGACCGTAAACAAGACGCAAATGTCAGGCCGATATCCGGTTTAATCTGTGTCTGATTGATTCCGGCCAGACGATATTCCACAGGGTCTTCAACCGTTGTAATGTTCTTATTCGGGTCGCGCAGTTCATTGAGGGCCGAGTATAATGTGGTGCTTTTACCGCTCCCCGTCGGTCCGGTCACAATGATAATTCCGTGGGGCTGCTTTAAGGTGGCCTTGAATTGTTCCAGTAAATCCGGCTCCAATCCCAGGTTATTCAGGTTATGATTGACCGCGGTTTTATCTAAAATACGCATGACGATTTTTTCGCCATAAATCGTTGGTAAGGAAGAGACACGGACATCGATGTCCTCTTTGCCCTGGCTGCGTTTAATTTTAAACCGGCCGTCCTGCGGTAAACGTCTTTCGGCAATATCCATTTCTGAAAGAATTTTAATCCGCGCACACACCGCGGCATGCATCTTTCGAGGCGGCGGTACCATTTCCATCAACAACCCATCGACACGCATTCGGATATTCATCGCTTTATCCTGTGGTTCGATATGGATATCACTGGCTCGGCTCTTAATTGCCTGACTGAGCATCAGGTCCACAAACCGGATCACAGGTGCATCATCCGCATCAACAACATCAACCGAATCAGAGAAATCGGCTCCCGCTGATCCCCCAAGGGAGTCGTCATCATTGCTGATTTCAAACTCGACGAGATCTCGAATTTTTTGTTCTTCGACATCCGTCCCATGATAGACATATTCGATCGCTCGTTGTATTTCGAAATCTGACACCAAGACAATTTCGATGGGTTTCTTCAACTTGACCGAAACGGTATCAATTGCAATCACATTTAACGGGTCTGACATGGCAACAACAATGCGGTCATCTTTCTGCTGAACAGCCAATACACCAAATCGTTTGGCGATGTTCTCCGATACACATCGAGCGACTTCTTTGTTAATGACGGATAAATCTTCAAGTGAAATCGATTCCAGCCCCAGATACTCCGACAGGAATTGAATCAGTTGCGTATCTTTCAGGAATTTCTGTTGAACTAAAATATGCCCCAGTCTGCCGCCGTTGACTCGCTGTTTCCCCAGGACCTCCCGGAGCTGGTTCTGATCAATACAGCCTTTGCGGACTAACCACTCGCCAAAAAGCAAATTATCCTTTGTGCCTACATTTAAAACAGATTGCATATTCTGATCCAACATTATTTTCTTATCTCGAAATTAATTTCCATATTCGAAGGTAATAATCTCTTCCGCATCGATTTTTTCCGCTTTTTGGTCCGACGTTTCTTCTTGCGGAAGAGATGTTATTTGAACATTTGAAATAAATTTTTCGATGGCCTCAGACAGTTTGTGGCAGTCCACCGGCTTCGTCAAAAATCCGTCAAACATGGCGTTGATTTGCTGATTTTCCCGGTCACTCAATACCTTTGCTGAAAGTGCAACAACAGGCGTTTGGGACTGATTTTCTCGAAGTTTCTGACTTGCCTGATAGCCATCCATTCGCGGCATTTTTAAATCCATCAAAATCAAATCGTATTTTTTTTCAGACGCCTTTTTTACCCCCTCCTGCCCATCTTCAGCCGTCTCCACTGAAACACCCAGCGATTCCAGCATGAGGCTGATGACCTTTCGATTCGATTGCTGGTCTTCTACCAGTAAAACGCAAGGCAGTTGCTGGGGGCTATCCGAAGGCACTTGTTCCGTTTGGGATGTTGGCGGATAAGAGCCAAGTTTGCCAATACTGTCAACTTCAAGACCTGTGGGCAGGACCAATGAAAAAGTAGACCCCACATTCGGCTCGCTGGTAACGGTCAGCGTTCCGCCAAGCAACTCAATCAGTTGCTTGGTCAATGGAAGTCCTGCGGTCACTGTGAATCTCATATCCAACATGGTCAGGACTTCGTTGTTGATGTCTTCGGCCCGCAGCGCAGGCTCAAAAATTTGGTCGATCTGTTCGGGGGTCATCCCGATGCCGCTGTCAGTAATTTCGATTCGAACGTAAGGCTTCCGGTCGCGGTCCTCGGAGAGTACGCGAACACGAACAACACCCTGTCGGGTATATTTAAATGCATTTGCGGTAAGATTAACTAAACATTTCGACAGTCGGTCCTCATCACTTAGAATCTGAGAGGGTAAATCCGGATCCACTTCAATCTCATAGTCCAATTCCTTTTCCGCTGCTGAAGAAGAGACAATTCTTTCAAGATTTCGAATAATATTCGAAAGGTCACATGGGGTATGACTGACCCGTAGTCTGCCCGATTCCAACCGAGCCCAATCGAGTACTTCGTTCACCAATGATGAAAGTCCGTTTCCGGCCTGATTAATCTCCTTGACATATTCCATCAATTCATCGGTTAACTTTTCAGAAAGCAACAGATCGCTGAACCCAATAACAGCATTTGACAACGTTCGAATCTGGTACGCCATATTATCAATCAGCCGCCCTTTTGCCTGAATCGAAGCTTCTTTCTGCCGGATTAAATCGTGCAGATCTTTGTTTTCCGGAACCTGACCGTTGTCTTTTTTCATTTTGCTTTTCCTTTGTCTTTGGTCCTTCTTTTAGTTCAAACTTTTAGTTCAAATTTTTGCCCTTTTTATCATAACCAGAGAAAAAGACACATTTCTGCTTCGGTTGATTGGCTAAACGAATTAAGAAAAAAATAGAGCAGATTGTTTATATTTCGGCATTTTTTTATTTATCGGACGCAAGTCCTGTCAAAAACACCCACAAAAAGTTTTCCGGAAAAACTTGCCTTTCAGCCGCCCCGCCGGCAGGCACAAGATACGACAGGTCCTGGATGAGTTGATGGAGGAGCAGGGAAAAACGGCTGCCGGTGGACGGAACTACAGTCTCGACAGGGACCCAATAAATTTGACAGGATCGATGGTCAGGATTTTCTCTTTCTCCCTGCAAACAATGATCCGAGGGCAAGGAAGGAAGAGCAAGCTGACTCTGTTTTTTATTGGACCTTCAACGATGAAAGCGACAACCCCCTCAATCCTTAAACAGCATCTCTTTCTTTGTGCTCTTTTATCAAAGAATCCAAAAGAACCAATACATGTTCATAGGTTTGCGGCTTTGCCATCACCATTTCATAGATATGGTCGGCGGTGAGAATCTGTTTTTTGGTGACCGTT
>JADHXS010000033.1 GCA_016782835.1 Phycisphaerae bacterium
TGTGCAGGGGTTGGATGTGATTTTCAAATTCCCCGAAGGAACCACCGGCGCCGACCTGTTCGCCTGCTACCCCGGCATCGTCCGCATTCCCGACCCAAGAACCGCCCACCTGCGCCTCGAAAAATCCTATTTCGAACCCAAGACATTATTGGCTGTTTTACGAAAATTATTGAGGAGATAAAGCAAAATCCTCTGGCGTTTCGGGCTTTTGTTTTTTACTCCGCCAGATGCCGGATGACTGCGCGTTTTCGCGGTAAGATGATATCGGCTTTTTTCTTTTCTTCTGCACCGTTGAACCAGTATTGCACATCCAGCAGTTCAATGAATTCCGCCGTATAATCTTTCAGCACACCCGGCAGTTCGACGGGCTGGTCCTTATGCAGAAATTCAGCGACGACTCGATGCCCGATATATTTTTCCAGCAGCGGTTCATACGAGGTATCCACCGAACCGATCACTTCGTTTTTCATCTGCGAGACGTATTTGTCCTGTGTACTCAGCAGCCCTCCGGCCACGGTCGTCTTCTTAGCCTGCGCCATCAGTACATTCGAAACCTCCATGATCGAATCGCGAATGGTGCGGAAGATATTCATCAGCTTGCGCCGCATTCGCCGCCACCAGCTTGGGTGATAGGTTCGTTTCAATTCCGCATCCCGGCGTTTACGGTTGTCCTCCTGCAACTGGTCGTGATACCGAATCAGCGCGCCGATATTGCCGTACTCATATTTATAAATCATATAACTGCTCTCGATGTGCCCGTCGGCATCGGTATGCGACTGCTCGTACGTCAACTCCATCCCCGTCGCTTCGACCCGCAGCTTTCCCCAGATAGTCTTGCCGCCGACATCCTCCAGCGTAATCATAAAGCGGTTAAATGCCTTCAGGCACTTGTCCCTATTGCGGCCCCGGATAAACGCCGCAACGATCGTCGACAGAAAGATAAAAACAATCGTCAAAAAGATCGGGTGAAGAAAACCGGTAAACGTTCCATTGTCAGACATCATAATACTCCTGTTATTTATCTTGTTATGCCTATACAATACCTCAAACAGGCATCTTGGTCAATGGTGGCCGGTTGAATCGATAAAAATGAACCAACACCATCTGAAAACGTAAAAAATCGTAGAATGGCACGAATGACGATAAAATTTGTTGCGATTTCCATGATTTTGCCCGTATGGATTGGAATTCAAGGCTGCGATAAAAACATGCCGATAGCCCCAAATGATGAGCAGACACAAGCTTCAGAGGAGACCGTAATGGAATCGAGCAGTCCGGAAAAAGGCGTTCGAACCGAAGCCGAATGGAAGGAGATTCTAACCTCCAAACAGTATTATGTGCTCCGCCAAAAGGGCACCGAACGCCCGTTTTCGGGCAAATACAACACGTTCCAAGAGGACGGCGTTTATAAATGCGGTGCCTGTGGTGCTGTCCTGTTCAGTTCCGAATCTAAGTTTGATTCCCACTGCGGCTGGCCCGCGTTTTCGGCGCCCAAAGACTCCGATACTGTGACCGAAAGCCGGGATACCACCCTTGGGATGACCCGAACGGAGATTACCTGCTCAAAATGCGGCTCACATCTGGGCCACGTCTTCAACGACGGCCCCGGCCCAACCGGCCTGCGATACTGCATCAATTCGGTCGCCCTCGATTTCGAGAAAGAGGAAAAGTAGAAGCCCGTCCCGTTTGGCGTGATTCTATATTCGAATTTTGATTTTGTTTCGGATTTAGGATTTCGTGCTTCGGATTCATCCTCCTTTTTTATATAATCTTTCTGAAATCGACAGACACCCTATTTCAAGGTTTAATCATGAGTGATAATAAATCCGACTGGCACGATATCGCCAAACGTCTCAAGGCCATCTCGCAGGCGGGTAAGTTCTTTGCCAAAAATGAATATGAACTCAACCGCCATGAAGAGTTGGAGCAGATTTGCGCCGAGATTTTTGAGAGCTATACGGACGTTTCCGCAGACCAAGCCCGTGGTATCCTGCAGGAAGACTCCGGCTATCCAACGCCCAAGGTCGATGCCCGCGGCGTCGTCTTTAAGGACGATAAAATCCTAATGGTCAAAGAAATTGCTGATGGCGGCTGGACCCTGCCCGGCGGCTGGTGCGATACCGGCATGACCGCCTCACAAAATGTCGCCCGTGAAGTCTGGGAAGAATCCGGCTATGAAGTTAAAGTAACTCGTCTGCTGGCTGTTTATGACCGCGACGCGCAGGGCCATACGCCGCCGTACCCGTTTAATATTTACAAACTGTTTTTTCTCTGCGAACTGACCGGTGGCGAAGCGAAGGTTAGCAATGAAACCAGCGAGGTCGCTTGGTTTGCCGAAGACCAACTGCCCGAAAATCTGTCAAAGGGCCGAACCCTGCCGCACGAATTGAAATTGTTCTTCCAGCAGTATCACAATCCCGGCCTCCCCGCGGCATTTGATTAAATTTGCCACAAAATAGGTGAAAGCCATAAACTCGAAAAAAGAAAAACTCAATGTACTGTTCCTGTGTACGGGAAACTCCTGCCGCAGCCAGATGGCCGAAGGCTGGGCCAGACACCTCAAATCCGACTGTATCGAGCCTTTCAGTGCCGGGGTATCCCCCTACAAACTAAGCGAACGCGCAGCACAGGTCATGGCTGAGGCGGGGGCCGATATTTCCGGGCAATACTCCAAGCATCTGGACGACCTGTCCGGCCTTGAATTTGACTACGTCATCACCGTTTGCGACAATGCGAAAGAACAATGCCCCATATACCCCGGCAAGACCAAAATGATTCATCACCAGTTTGAAGACCCTACCTTTGCCATTGGTACAAAGGAACAAATTATGGCCGAATTTCGACGAATTCGCGATGAGATCCGCGATTTCATCGCCGGAATGCCGGGGAACTTGGAATCATAAAAAAACCTCGTTTTTTCGTTGCTTTCGACGACGGGTGGCAGCCACTGAATCCAACAGGATGAAGTGGATGCTTCTGGCCTTTTTTCATTCGTGAAAATTCGCACTAATTCGTGGTTAAAAAATAAAAACAGTCATCTGGAAGATTTCCACAACTCAAAACTCAAAACTATATTTTGTTTGACAAATATCTAACTTATGGTATAATACCCCAAAATTGAATAGTATCGTTAAATCGTCAATCGTCAATCGACCTTTGTCAATTTCATATGAGTGCGAACGCCCCGCGTCGCCCGGCATAAAATGGCCACCCCAATGTCATCCCGGCCTCCGAGCCGGGATCCAGAATTGAAACAGCCGTCTGGAAGAAGTAATGTCACCCCGGACACCGATCCGGGGCCATATTTTTGCTATTTGCTCCTTTATATTTGATATGCTCTCTCCGTGTATTTCAGTGAATTCCGTGGTTATTTTTTGACCTAAAACTTCTGAGTTCCTGAGTTCTGTATTCTTGTACTCCTGTATTCTTAAAGCCAAAGGGGCCTTGCCCCGAAGGCTTTTTTTGACAAACGAACCCAATTCTCAAATCTGAGAAACCCCCGTAACTTCTTTTTTTCTATGAACTAAGAACAAAAAGCTGCGAACTATTGCACAACAAACGAACCCAAACGAACCCAATCTAACAAACCTGGCTCTTAGCAGGGGGAAAACATTTTTTCAAAAAATTTGAATTAAATAGTTGACTTCGACGATAAGTAAGACTATATTGGTCTTATATAAAAGAGAGGCTATTTAGGAAATTAGATATGGATTTAATTCGTCGGGATACAGATTACGCATTTCGCCTTGCGGCTAAGCTCACAGCGGGTTATGCCGACCCAAAGGCACTTTCGGCAAAGCTTTTGGCAAAAGAAACACAGGTTTCTTATGCCTTGACCTGCAAAATCCTGCAGAAGCTGGCTCATACCGGCCTTGTCGAGAGCGTCATGGGGCCGAAAGGCGGCTGGAAATTGGCTAAGAAACCGGAAACAATCGAATTTCGCCATTTAATTGAGGCGATACAGGGGCCGATTGCGGTAAACCGGTGTTTACTGGGTAATTTTAAATGTCCCTTAAAGAAAAAATGCCCGGCCCGTCCGAAGATGGCCGTTTTGCAGACGAAGATTGACGATTTTTTAAAAGAATTAACCTTGAAAGAATTTGTTAACAAGGAGCCTGAAAATGAATAAGATAGATAAACGGACAAATCATCTGGAAGCCTGTTTCGGCAAAGCAGCGGCTCTCGAAAAACTGATTGACTATGCGCCCGATTCCGTCGTCAGCAAAACCCTTCTCGATAAACCGTCCGGGACGTTAACATTGTTCGCCTTTGACCAAGGCCAGCGTTTAAGCGAACACACCGCGCCGTTTGATGCGGTTGTGCAGGTCGTTGACGGTGAAGGTATCATCACGATTGACGGTAAAGACCAGACTGTTGGGGCAGGGCAGATTATCATTATGCCCGCCAATATCCCGCATGCCGTAACGGCCGAAAACAAATTCAAAATGCTGTTAACGATGATACGTTCGTGAAAAAGCAAATATCAAAAATTAAAAATCAAAATTGCAGAAGCCGCCGAAGGCGGCGACTAAAAAATAATTTGTGATAATCTGTGACTGAACTTATGAAAGGATAGTAATATGTTTTGTTATCAATGTGAACAAACGATAGGGGGCAAAGGGTGTGCAAAGAATGTTGGTGTCTGCGGCAAGACAGCCGAAACCGCGGATTTGCAGGATTTACTCATCCACGCCGTCAAAGGAATTGCCCAGTATGCCCATTGCGCAGGCCAAATGGGACAGGCCGACCGCCACATTGACCAATTCGTGGTGGAAGCCCTGTTTTCAACAGTGACCAATGTCAACTTTGACCCCGTCCGTCTCGAAGCATTGATTGCCAAGGCGGGTGTGGTTTCGCAGCAGGCAAAAGCGCTGTGTGCCGAAGCGTGCAAAGCAAAAGGTATTGAACCGAAACAATTTACGGATTGGACAGCCCCGGCAAACTGCGATGAAATGCTCATTCAGGCCGAATCGCTTAGCATTGCCAAACGACTGGAAGCGCTCGGTCCCGATGTGGCGGGTTTGCAGGAATTGATACTGTATGGACTCAAAGGCACCGCCGCTTATGCCGACCATGCAAAGGTTTTGGGTGTCGAAGACGACCGGGTGTATGCCTTTTTCCATGAAGCTCTGGATTTCCTGACGACCCCGGCTGCGACGGCGGTTGATGCACTCGTCGCGATGGCATTGAAAGTGGGCGAGATTAACCTGAAGGTCATGGAGATGCTCGATACGGCCAATACTCAAAAGTACGGTCATCCCGAACCAACCGTCGTGCGGGTTACGCCCGTCAAGGGCAAGGCTATTGTTGTCTCCGGTCACGATTTGAAAGACCTTGAAGATTTACTCAAGCAAACCGAGGGCAAGGGCGTCAATGTTTATACGCATGGCGAAATGCTGCCGTGTCTGGCCTACCCGGGACTCAAAAAATACAAACACCTCGTTGGTAACTATGGTGGGGCCTGGCAGGATCAACAAGGAGAGTTTGAGGCGTTTCCCGGCGCGATTCTGATGACAACCAATTGCATTCAAAAACCCCGTGACAGCTACAAAGACCGCATCTTTACGACCGGACTGGTGGCCTGGCCGGAGGTAAAGCATATCGGGGCGGATAAAGATTTTACGCCGGTCATCAATGCCGCATTGGCCCAGCCCGGTTTTACCGAAGACACTAAAGAAAAAATCATTACCATCGGTTTCGGACACAATGCTGTGATGAGTGTTGCGCCTGCTGTTATCGAGGCGGTCAAAGCGGGCAAGATTCGTCATTTCTTCCTTATTGGCGGCTGTGACGGTGCCAGGCCCGGCCGAAACTATTATACCGAGTTTGCTCAGCAGGTGCCGGACGATTGTGTCATCCTGACGCTGGCTTGCGGCAAATACCGTTTCAACAAACTCCCGTTTGGCGATATCGGTGGTATTCCGCGATTGTTGGATGTGGGTCAGTGCAATGATGCCTATTCGGCTGTCCAGATTGCGTTAGCGCTGGCCGATGCGTTTGACTGCGGTGTCAATGACCTGCCGCTGACGTTGGTCCTGAGCTGGTACGAACAGAAGGCCGTGTGCATTCTGCTGACGCTGTTACATCTGGGGATTCAGAACATGAAGATAGGCCCGTCACTGCCGGCATTCATCGGTCCTAATGTGCTGAACGTACTGGTCGAAAAGTTTAAACTCGCTCCGATTTCGACTCCCGAAAAAGATTTGGCGGAAATTTTGGCTTAAATTGGTAAAGAATATGAGTTCATGATGGCAATACGAAACATTGTTAAAATCGATGAAGAAAAATGTAATGGCTGCGGCCGATGTGTTAACGCCTGTGCCGAAGGCGCAATCCAAATGATTGACGGCAAGGCCAAACTGGTCAGTGAGATTTACTGTGATGGCTTGGGCGCCTGCCTGGATTGCTGCCCGGTGGATGCGATTACCATCGAGCAGCGTCAAGCGGCTGAGTTTGACGAAGAGGCAACAAAGAAATATCTCGAAGAGATTGGTCGTAATAAAACCGCTTACGAAAAGCAGGCCCCAAAGACGGACGGTTTTGTGTGTCCCGGCATGCGGATGATGGACTTTGCTAACGAAAAATCTGATATGCCGGCATCGAAAGAATCAGTCACCGATGTACCGTCTCAACTGGGTCAGTGGCCGATGCAGCTAAAGTTGGTTTCGCCCGTGGCACCGTATTTTGTCGGGGCCGATTTGCTGTTAGTGGCGGACTGTGTGCCCTTTGCGATGGGCGACTTTCACAACAAACTGCTCAAAGGTAAAGCAATTGCGATTGCCTGTCCCAAACTTGATGAGACGGACGGCTATGCGCAGAAGCTGGCGGATATTTTCACCGCCGCAAAGCCCAAAAGCCTGACCGTAGCCCACATGGAAGTTCCCTGCTGTACGGGGCTTGTTCGCATGGCCAAGAAGGCGATAGAAATGGCAGGCTCTGACCTGCAAATTCAGGACATCACCGTCAGTCTCCGCGGTCAGATTATTTAATCACTTGGCCAAGAAGTGTTTCACAGACAGTTGTAATATCTTCTTTAGCCGGAGCGCAGCGATCCAGCCAGATGGCCCCGAAATGGGCCGACATGAATAATCGTGCTGTCGCGGCCGGGTCAATCGACTCTTTAGACGGATTGTCCCGCAACGCCAGCCGAATCAGGTTTTCATACAAACTCTGACACCATAGCCAGAAGTTGTGCAGTTTTTGCTGCGTTGCCGAGCTTAACTGGGCCGATTCGATGGACAAGCGCGTGACCAGCCGACAATGCAGCCATTGACCGGAACTTTGTTTTTCGATTAGTGCCTCCAGCCAGTGGTACAAACTGTCGCAAGAGGGCGACTCTTGTTGTTGAATAACGGCGGCAAGCTGATGGTACTGCCCGACGGCAATATCCAAGACGGCTTCACACAAGTGGTCCTTGCTCTTGAAATAATGATAAAAGGCGCCTTTGGTGATGCCAACCGCCCGGAGGATATCATCGATCGATGTACCGGCGAAACCATGCGTACTGAAAAGGTTGGTTGCCGTGTCAAGGATTCGCTCTTTTGTGTCTGTTGGTTTTCGTGACATGGCCTTTAGTCCGTTCGGCCCTTATGAACGATTGTATCGGTGTTTTGTTCATCTTCGGAAACGCATCAATAGCAATAGGATGACGAGTCCAAGGATGCCGGAAAGAGCAATGAGCATAAAGATTGTGATTTTATATTTCGCCACATTCTCTTCGGAATACATATTTTTCTGGTTCATATGCGTTTCGATTGCCATTCCCTCTTCAAGTTCTTCAAGAGCTTCAACGTTGAATTTCTGACGTGCCAGCAATGGCGGTTTGCCGTCCAGAACAGCTTCAAGGTCCGTAATGACTTCTTCCATTGTTTTATACCGTTCATCCCGATCCTTGGCCATCATGGTTTCAATGACCTCCGAAACCCCTGCCGACAGGGCCGTATTAATATGGTCAGGCGGGATCAACGCTTCCTTTAGGTGTTTTTTCATAACTTCCGAGGGAGTGTTCGCTTCAAACGGTACACGACCGGTAACCATGTGGAAAAGAGTTGCCCCCAGTGCATAAATATCGGATCGTCCGTCAATGTCAACTAATCCGCGAATCTGTTCGGGGGCAATATAATAAGGTGTTCCAAACGCCTTTCCCTGTTCATGTTTGGCGGCTTTGATGTCGGAGGTTTCACGGGCCAGCCCCATATCCGCCAGTTTTACAACCCCGTCCTTGCTAATCATGATATTTTTGGGTTTGACGTCACGATGGATCAGGCCCAGCGAATGAGCATGTGAAAGGGCCCGTGAAAGCTGTAAAATAATCTCAAGGGCTTCTGATTCGCTGAATATTTTCCCCTTTGCCAGGTCGTCATACAATGTTTTGCCTTCGACGAATTCCATGACAAAATAATACAAGCCGCCAACCTCGCCCACATCAATCGCCTGTACGATATTGTTATGATTTAACTTAGCGGCGATTCTTCCTTCTTTGTAAAAACGCTCAACATAGTCGGATTTCTGAACAAATTTCTTAGGGAGAACCTTAATAGCGACCACCCGGTCAAGAGAAAGCTGTTTGGCTTTATAAACGACCGCCATTGCGCCGGAACCCAGCTTGCCTAAGACTTTGTAACCGGGGATCTGACTGGATGTGTCTTTACTTTCACGAATGGCATCACGTAAACGCAGGGCTTGCGTTTTGGTCAGGAAATGCTTTTCCAGCAAAAGCTGCTCCAGCGTAACCGGATTACTGGAGGCCCGGACTTTCTGCTCCTCTTTGCAGTGGCATATCTCCTCCTCCGTGCATAGCCGCTGGTCAACAACCATGCGTTCCAGAATCGTATCGTAATTTGTCGTTTCACCGCTGCCCAAAGGCATTCTCCGGTTTAATACTTTCCATAACAGTCCTTTGGGGTAATTATCGGCGAATAGAGGCTTTTGTCAAAGAAAAAACGGCGAATGTCCGTACAAAGATGACATTTCGAAGCGTATTTTTCCCGAAGCGGGTACCCAATCCCGCAAGCCTGGTCAATAAATCCACAGGGACCGCTGAGATAGAGAATTTTCCAAAATTCGTCTTGGTCCGGCTGCCATGTCTTCCAGAGGGCATCCAAAGGTTTTTGAGTGATATTCCCGATAACCATTCCACTGCATTGTCCGTTGAAAACATTCCCGTAAGGGTCGATATGGACTCCTTTTGCCGACAACAAAGCATTTTGGCACTGCTGGCGTTGAAAATATTCCACAGGATATTGAGCCGTCCATTGCCCCAGTGTCTCTGCCGCCCGGCCTGTAAATCGGCATGGGTCGGATTTCAAGGCCTCTTGCAGGATGACGTGTTTTTCCGGTTCGTTCTTGCTGCGAATGCCCGAAGGATGGGTCAGATAGTGTTCCCAGCGAATCAAAACGCGTTCCGGTCCCAGTACCTTTCGGGCGATCGTGGATAATCGCTGAACGCACCGAAACTCCACAAATTCCTCATGAAACGGATCCCAACTGATTTTGAGTCGATCCAATCCCACTGAGTCCAGAAATTTGAGTTTATCTGAAATCTCACGCTCGTTCTCGCCCCAATCCGCATTCGTTTCGACGGAATCAAGCCCTGTCAGTTTCAGTTGGTGCGCTTGTTCGGCGATTTCCGAAAGCCGTTCAAAATACAGAAACGGCTCCCCGCCGGTAATATGGACTTTGGCGTTTTCTCCCGCAATGCGTACCAGACCTTCCCAGGCCTCGATGGCAGTTGCCGCCGACATCAGTCCTGTCGCTTGGGGAGAACAAGAGTAATAACAAAATCGACAGGCTGCTGTACATCGATAGGTCAGTATCAGCCCGGCATAACGCCAGCGTTTGAGCTTCGGCTGATGACGCTGCCGGCGATGATTGAACAAATTGTCGTTGAGTTCATACATGGCGAACATTTATTTTGAATGATGATGTTCAGTCCAAAAAAATCATTATAGCAAAATTATTTGGTTTTTTTTCAAAAAATTAAGGTGTCTTTTATAAACTTTTTAGGCGTATTATTGGACGTTTTTACGTCCGAAAAATCAAATTCATAGATACGGTATATTCTTCTTATGACCATAACATATATAGTGTTGATATGACAGCGTCGATAAAAGGATTTTAAAAAGTGAATTCAAGAAAAAAACCCTCAATTTCCGATATCGTAACTAATACCAATAAAATCATGGAAGAATTTTTGGGAGTACAGGGATGAGTAAATATGAGATTATCGACTGCATTATGGATCTAAACAAAAGTGCAAAATCCGAATTCCTTGATCAGTTCACCACTGAAGAATTGGATATGTATCTGGAACATCTGATGGAACTCGATCTGGAGGAAGTTGCGATTTGTGCATAGCAGGGGGATGCGTGTTTCAAGCCGGGAGTCCATGGTGAGCCGGATGTAAAATAAAACAGGTGAAAACACTGCGTTCTCACCTGTTTTTGACGTTTACAAATGACGATAACCGCCTATGAATCCGCTTCTGTTTCTTCTCCATAAAGAATCTTTTCGATTTCCTCTGTCAGCGGCACTGCGGCAGGAAGTGTGACCAGAGCATTTTGCTTAAATTCCAACAAAACACCCTCATAACCATCCGGTGTTTCAAATACGGCATCCAGCCAAACGATTCGATCCCTCGCTGACTTGACATCGTGGGGAATAATATCATTGAGTTTTACCTGGGTTAGTTTTCCATCCTTGTAAAATCCAATAGGCCAAATCGCTTTTCCGGTTCCCGTCAGCACATATTTTGTTTCCGATGAAGGTTTGCAGACCATCCGAATCTGTGCCGGACAAAACTGAATGCGGCTTGGGGTGGCCGGGTTAATCGCGCCGCCGGATTGAATATTCTGGGCGACAATTCCCATCCGAACAACGGTGACTTTTCCTTTATCAGGAGCATCCCAGATTCGAACGGGCTTTTTCGTATTGCCGGAGGGTATCATCAGGGATTTTTTTGATGTAACGGCCAGAATATCATCGGCGATTTTGATGCGATTTAAGTGGATTTGTGATAGATAATCGGCATGAAGGACCGCAAAACTTTTACCGGCTGACAGAGAACCCCGGCTGATCAAGCTGTACAATCCTGTGATAAAGCTGTCTGTATTCAAAAATGATTTTTGAGGTTTCTCCACAGAAATCGAATTGTCCGAGGCAAACCGGTTATAAAAAAACTTGCTTTGTACCGGGGCCAGTCCCATCGTTACCAAGAGATTACCGCAGACGATAATGCCGGATATCAAACCGCACACGACAGCGACACTGATTTTGGCCGGATTGCCAAGATCCAGAGCAGACCCCCCCACCAAAAGGTCTCGCAGGGATCGCAGCAACGCAAAACTCAAAACGAAAATGAGGATGAAACAACCCATGTGAGCCCACTGGACACCATGGCCTCGCGAAATGAAAAGTTCTGCGAGTTTTTCATAATAGCTAAAGGTGAGGACTGAGGCAATAATCAGAATCATCATGGTTGACAGAGACCCTATGACGGTGCACTTCAAATAGAAATACCCCAATGTCAACAGCATCACCAGAATTACAATTGCGGTTATCATACTAAACTCCTGTTTCGGACAATCGGTTAGGATTTTTCTGAAAAATTTCGGATTACTTCATTGATTGAGGTGATACTATGGGCCACCTTTTTAATGGACTGTTCCTGCATATACAGCATCCCGGCCTTACGAAATGCGGTTGCAATTTCCTGCGACGTTTTTGCCTTCCGGATGACCTCGCGCAGCTCATCATTCATACGAATCGTTTCGAACAATCCCGTCCGTCCGTAAAAACCGGACCCTTGACATTTTTCACACACAATCGGTTTTCCGTGTTTATCGTATTCGATTTCGCCGGGGCGATAAAAGGTTCTGACTTCATTTGCTGGAATATTGAACTTTTTAAACAATGCAGGATTCGGCTGATAAGCTTGGCGACAATCATTGCAGAGCGTGCGGACCAGCCGCTGGTTCAGAATTGCAACCAATGTATCAGCAACAAGGTTTTTGTCGCTGACAAGTTTGAGCCATTTTTCAATCGCTTGGTTCACACTATTTGCCTCCAATTCAACATATACGATCTTTCCGTCATTGGCTGCCGCCGTCGACAGTTTCGCTGTTTGGGAATCCTCGCAATCGGCAACGCCCACAATATCCGGGCCTTTTCGAAGGATTGTTTGTAAGCGTCGAGCATAAGTCGTTGTCCCGGTATCACTAAGGCTGTAGGTGAATTGTGTGATATTGGTCAGTTCGCCCGCCGGATTTTTTTCCAGGGTGTTAATGTTGTTCATGAATGGGTCATGGTTACTTAAGAGTGTATAAAGCGATGAGGTAACGCCGCTCTTGGGCGGGCCCGATACGATAATCAAACCGCTTTTGATGTCTCGGAGTGTCTGGATGGATTCTATTTGGTTGTCGTTCAAACCCATGTCCTCAACTTTTCGTGAGGTCAATTCTGAGACCTTATCGAGCTTTACCTGTTCACCCGCCGTAGAACCGGAAGTTGTTACTTCCCAAAGTGTTTTTTCGCCATCCTTCAGGACGACTTTAAAACGCCCTTTTTGCGGCTTTCGTTTTTCTTCAACTTCCAGCCCTGCAAGTTGTTTGATGTAGTAAACGAAGCGGTCGGTCTCTTCACGTGTATGCGGGTCTTGTTTTGAAACGACACCGTCAATCGAATAGGTAACGGTATAATCCTCTTTTTGAGGGATGAAACGGATTTCATCGGTACGGCGCCATATGGCGTCGTCGATCAAATCACACGTAACAATAAATCCCTCCAACTCTTTGCTTTTAGGTTCCGGCAATGGAACGTCATTTCCGTTGCCGGTGATAAACCGAAGACCGTGACTGGCCTGTTCGATTTTTTTGACCGGATTGGCAAACAGGCTCCGAAGATGGTCGGCGGTTAACACCTTTTCGAAATCGGCAACGCGTGCGTTGCGATTCATGATGTAGGCAGCCAGAACACTGGCTGTGGCAATCAGATAGATTAACAGCCCGATAAAGAACACCGGGATCAGCAGCCAGATCAACAGCGAAATAAAGCCCGTGCATAAGACGGCAAACGTCCACGTAAATGTATTGGTGCGAACGGCTTGTGTGTCGACATAAACCCAGTTGACCAATGGCAGCCAGCCAAAAAAACCAATGACAAAGAGCAGAAGTTTCCAAGAGGAAACGTAACCACCATAGTCAACCGAAGCAAATAAATCATTTGGCATCAAATTTGTCTCCCTATGTTTGATGTTCAGCGTTTTACGTTATATAATACCACTGGATGAAGAGCGGATTCCCTTCATCGCCATTTTGAGTTCTTCGACATTGGGTGCATATTCCAGCGCGACCTTCAGGTCGATGTATTCCTCTTCGACAAGTTTGCGAAGACTTTCCGTAAAGTCCTGCATCCCTTCCCCCTGACTGCTCCGGATAGCGGTGGGAATATCCGCTTCGCGTTCCTCGCTGATGAGTTTGCGAATAATCGGCGTATTGATCATAATCTCAATGGCCGGCAGTCGCGGTACATCCGGTCGTATGCCCCGGAGAAGGTTTTGGCTAATGACGGCACGAACCGTCATCGCAAACGTCTGGCGTACCTGTTCACGTTCGTCTTGAGAGAACATATCCAGGATACGCTGGATGGTCTGGGCGCAATTGTTCGAGTGAAGTGTTCCGAAAACAAGGTGCCCGGTCTCGGCCGCTTTCATGGCTGCTGTGAGGGTGTCGTTGTCGCGTATCTCTCCGATCAGCACCACGTCCGGGTCCTGACGCATCAGGCTGCGCAGGGCATCGTCAAAGTTGGGGACATCAATACCAATTTCACGCTGTGAAACGATGGCTTTCTTATCCACATGCAGAAATTCGATCGGATCTTCAACGGTAATAATGTGGCAGGCACGGTTGCGGTTGATGTGGTCGATCATCGAAGCAATGGTGGTACTCTTACCACAACCGGTGGGGCCGGTGACAAGAATAAGTCCGTCGTGACTTTCCGCAATTTTCTCGACCACTGGCGGAACATGCAGGGCTTCAAACGGCGGGATACGTCCACTGATACGCCGTGCCGCCAGACTAATATAACTGCGCTGGCGGAAAACATTGATGCGAAAACGATCCATGTCGCCAAGCGAATAAGCAAAGTCCAAAGCGCCGTTTCGTATGAAAAATTGTTTCTGATCCTCGCTCATAATTTCAAAAACAAGGTGTTCAATTTTGTCTTCGTTAAGAGCTTCACCCGTGGTATTTTTGAGCTTGCTATGAATGCGGATTTTAGGAGGAACTCCAACTTTTAAATGAAGGTCACTGGCATCGGCCTTGATGACAGCACGAAAAAGTTTTTCGATTTCAGGTGGATTTTTCGCATCAATCGCAATATGCGTATCCAAAGGTTGATCTTTCATAACAAACTCCACTTTTTATAAAGCAATCAATAAGTCCGTAACTCTTTTTGGATAAAAGACTTCCTTGTCGGATGCAGAATCCGAGTCAGAATATGTAAAAACAACATTATAAGGCTTTTTTTAATAAATTGTCAACGACCAGATTAACCTTTTCAGAAAACAATCCCCATTTAAAAGATATAATGCCTCTGGAGTTATGTGTATAAAAAGCTAAAATTCAGACCGTTAAAAACATGGTTAAAAACAGGTAAATTGTGACGCTGATCGAGTCATTAGCAGTAGTGACTAACGGTCCGGAACTGATTGCCGGATCCAGACCAATCCGCCGGAATACAAATGGTAAGAATAAGCCGAGTGTTGTCGATACCATAATTGCCGAGAACATGGCAAAGCCGAAGGCAATTGCAATACGTACATACTGGTTTGACTCTAAAGCCGGGATTTCAGGCATTACATCGACCTCGGCTTGCTGAACGAGGTCCTCGGAAGCGGAGTCGGCATTGAATTGGCGGTCAAAAAAATTGGGAAGAACCGAGCAAATCGACCCCCCAATCAGCCCGCAGCACAAAGCAACCAGAAGGGCGATGCGAGCCTCACGCATAAAAACCTGGCTCAATTTCAAGGCTGCCAGATCACCGGTTGCCAGACCGCTAATTACGATGGCGGATGTTTGAAGCCCGGCATTACCGCTGATCGCAGCAATCATGGGGGCAAAAAGGAAGGCTACAAGAAAGATTTCCTTGCCCGCCTGTCCCTCTGCGTTAAACCATGATTTGAAAGAGAAACCGACCATTGCGGTAATCGCTGTACCCGCTAAACAAGGCAGAAGCCAGGTCATACGAATGCGGGCGGCATTGAAAATAGAAACCGTTTCGAGTTCCGCCGCATCAGTACCGGCCATCGCGTACAAGTCCTCGGCCGCTTCCTCTTCGGCAACTTCAATAATACGGTTGGCGGTAATACGCCCGATGAGCCGATGGTCCTTGTCAAGGACCGGAACAACAATTAAATCATTCTTTTTAAATAAGTTATAAACATCCTCCTGGTCATCGTCCACGCTGACAAAGAGGGTGTCGGTATCGATGAGATCTTTGATTTTCTGATCGCCTCTATGAGTGATAAGAAGACGAATACGAACATCACCAAGAAAACGTCTATGTTTATCCACGACAAAAACGGTATAGAAATCCTCGTCAACCTCGGCTTCCTGAATTCGCTGAATTGCTTCATTAACCGTGGCCTCTTCGCTGACGGACAAAACAACCGGATCCATAATACCGCCTGCCGAATCCTCGGAATAATCCATCAACTCCTTGATTTGCTCGGCATCCTCAACGTCCAGGCTTTCAAGCACTTCCCGGCTGTCTTTTTTGTCCAGTTCCGCCAGTACGTCTGCGGCATCATCCGGGTCCAGCTCGCTGATCAAATCCACCAGTTCTTCATCGTCAAGGAAATCAAAAAGCTCTGAACGGGTTGCCTCATCGACTTTTTCGAAAACTTCGGCTGCGTCGGATTTATTCAGACAATTAAAAATGACGCGGCAATCTTCTGGATCCAATATCTCCGTAATTTCGGCGATATAGCTGGTCCGCTGGTCGCCCAGAAGCCTGCGCAATCGTTCCGTATCATGAGCCGCCAGAAGCTGTTTGACTTGGTCGAGTAGGATTTCCTGTTCTTCAGCCATAATATCCATTTCCCGAATGTTGCGTTTGTATCGGATACTTAACACCGGTTAGCGATAAAACCGATGCTTCAATGAAGTTTTTCTTTACCTGCTGCCGGTTTCTCAGTAAAATGTACCACACTAAACGTATCTGGCAATAGTAAATATAAGGATATTTCCGATGAAAAGTAGAATAGTTTACGTTGCGTTGTGTATTTTTGGGGTATTTTCGGCGGTTGTTTCGGCTTATCCGACCCCTGCGGGTGTCCAGCAGGTGGATGAATGGACATTTAAAGTCAATTACACACAGCCGCAGCAAATAACGTTTCGCATGGGGGACACAAACCAAACCCAGCGTTTCTGGTATGTGATTTTGACGGTTACCAATGAAGGTCCTGTCGATGAAGTGTCTTTCTACCCTGTTTGTGAACTGATAACCGATACCTTCCAAACCATACCGGCCGGCAAAAACGTCCACAGGTCTGTATTCGAGGCAGTGAAACTCAAACATCAGGGCAGCTTTCCGTTTTTGGAGTCGCTGGATTTTAAAGACCGTCGCATTTTGCAGGGGCAGGACAATACCCGCGACTTTGCGATTATCTGGCCGGATTTCGACCTCAAAGCCAAAGAAGTCAGCCTGTTCATTGCCGGCCTGAGCAATGAAACCGCTGTCGTTGAGCATCCGGAAGCCAAAGACGAACAGGGCACCCCCCAAAAAATCTTTTTGCGGAAATCCCTCCAACTCAAATTCTCCGTTGCCGGTGATGAAAAACTCCGCGCCAATGCGGTGATGAAAGAAATTGAACGGAAGTGGGTTATGCGATAAATTTAACAATTGATGGGAAGCAAAAAAGCCTGACGTAAAGTTGGGCTTTTATTTTTTAGTGACGGCAGACACTTTTTTACACCGCGGGCACTGGACCTTATCGCCTTTATAGTTCGGAGGGATTTTCATGGTCAGCCCGCACGCACAGGTCACAAACGCAAACTGACTGACCTTCCGCATCAAGTCACCGACTTGTCGGGCCTGTTTTTTGGCCGTTTGCGTCGATTTAGATTCAGCAGTACCTTCACGAATCGCCACCTCTTCCGGCATCAGCGCCGAAGCGGGAACCACCGGCGAGCGATGGGTGACTTCCTCATACGATTTTTCATAGTTCACGAACGCGGCTCCATGTGTCATATTTCGCAGGATACGGATGCGTTCTTCGATCGGCGGGTGAGTACTGTAAAGATTCACTGCTTTTTTGCCGCGAAACGGGTTAGCAATATACATCGGGGCGGTGACTTTATTGGCGGATTCCATATTGATAGTGCTGCCGGCGATTTTTTCCAGCGATCCGGCCAGTCCCTCCGGATAGCGTGTCAGGCGAACTGCTCCTGCATCCGCAAGGTATTCCCGCTTGCGTGACAGGGCAAAGTACAAAAGCTGTGCGAAAATCGGAGCCAAAATAGCAAACAAAATGGCCACAACGATCATGACAATCTGTGCCTGCCCGCCGCCGGAACGATCGGAGGAATAACGCCGTCGGGAACCGAGCGAACTGTAAAACATGCTGCGAAGAAAAATCTCGCTGATGAGCACAATGCTGCCCAGCATCACGCCCGCCAGTGTGACAAACAAAATATCACGGTTGATAATATGGCTCATTTCGTGTGCGACAACGCCTTGCAATTCGTCACGGTTCAGCTTGGCCAAAAGCCCGGCCGTTACCGCAATCGAAGCGGTTTCCGGGTTGCGGCCGGTGGCAAAGGCATTCGGGGCCGGGTCGTTAATGATATAAATCTTGGGTATCTTCGGCAGATTCGCCGCAATCTTCATTTCCTCAACCACATTGAACAATACCGGATGCACATCGTGCGTGACCGGCACGGCTTTGCTGGCGGCCAACATGATTTGGTCGCCGCTGGACAGGCTGATGAGCATCATGAACAGCCACACACCCGTGGCAATCAGCATCCCAATCCAGCCGGCCTGCGGATTACCCCGGCCAAAAACCGTCCCCAGCACAAACCCCAAAATAAGCAGAACACTCCCCATCGCGCCGAGCAGCAGCACGGAATTGCGCTTATTAATCTTAATCAGTTCCCACATATGATTAGTTTTGAGTTCTAAGTTCTAAGTTCTAAGTTTTTAGTTGTCTTTTGTCTTCCGGTTTTAACGATACTTGTGAGCATTTTGATTAACTCTTCGGATTTATCGAGCAATCCGGAGGTTTGTTTATCGGTAAGCATCTCCGAGTCTCTTAGCAAACGTAACCAATAATGTGTTTCTCTTGCTTCTTTTGACGCTATTGCCATCTTGTGGCAAAACTCTTTCTTACTGTGACTTGCAGTAGCCTCTTCGATATTCGCTCCTATGCTTGTGCCTGAACGCAGAAGTTGTGCGGAAATTTCATAATGTTGTTTTTCTCTCAGCCACAGACAGAGCTTAATAATGCGAAGGGCAAAGCCATAGCTCTTTTCCCGAACGGTATGTTCTTTGTTCATGAAGGCTCTCCTTCAACTCAAAACTAAGAACTCAAAACTAAAAACTAACCTTCGGTACTTCCCTCTCCGCTTCGTTTTCGATTTCAAAGAAATCGCGTTTGGTAAACTGGAACATGCCGGCGATGATATTCGACGGGAACATCTGGATTTTATTGTTATAGAACAGCACCTGGTCATTATACCCCTGTCGCGCGAACGAAATTTTATTTTCCGTACTGGTCAGTGTTTCCTGCAGCGACAGAAAATTCTGGTTGGCTTTCAATTCCGGGTAGTTCTCCACCACCAGCATGAATTTGCTCAGTGCCTCGGTCAGTGCGCCTTCGGCTTTTCCCGCTTCGGCCGCGCCGTTGGCCCCCATCGCCCGGCTGCGGGCCTCGGTAATGGCTTCAAACGTGCCGCGTTCGTGCTGCATGTAGCCCTTGGCCGTCTCCACCAGGTTCGGAATCAGGTCATGCCGCCGTTTAAGCTGCACATCGATCTGCGACCACGCATTGTCCACCTGGTTGCGAAGCCCGACCAGCGCGTTGTAAATGCCGACAATCATGATCGCCGCGACAACAATCAGTCCAACGATAACCAATAATCCAATCAATAATCCGCCCATTGCCATTGTCTTTCTCCTTATAAAACGGTTAATTTCCGTTTAACATAAATGCTTAATTTTCGTTTGTGTTGCTGTTTTTTTTGTGTTTATCATTGGTATAGCTATATTGAGCTTGAATAAGGCAATGATTTTACATAGTTTTCCATAAACTTAAAGTCTGGTTTGCCGTTGTTGGCAGGCAATCTTATTTTTATTTTTCGCATTCTCGTTTGGCTGCATTTCCTGCCGTAGCTGTACCGGTATTGTTCTTGGTTAAGAACGGCCACTAAGAACATGGCGATATATTTATTGATTTTGAATTTTGGAATTAGCTTTTCGACATGGTCACTTGCAGAGAATGGTAACGGTTGGTATGCACAATAGCCAATCACTGCACTGTCGAATGTGATTACTTCACCATCTTCTGTATAGTAGTCAAAAAAACCATCAGCCCCGTTATTTGTTGCTTGTGTAGTTACATATGGATATATCCCTCTTCCATATTCTTCTAAATCTAAAGCAGATGTAGTTTTCGACCCCGCTATTTTAAATAATTCAGTTAATGTGAACAATTTAAAGCTATTCTTGTCAAGGTTGATTTCACATTTCAGGACTGGTCTATCATTAACTTTTATTGCTTTCTCAAAGCTCGTGTTTTTAAAGCAGATTGGTATTTCTTCTGGAACCATTAAAGTGTCCAAGGTTTCATTTGCTTCCCTTCCATGTGAAGTATATCTGAATCGATTCATTTCGATTGCCTTACAATAAAAAAGTTTTTCATTGTAGGACATCATGTATTTTGGGGTAAGCACTTTAATATTTTGTGCTGTATAAAAAGGTTGTTGCTGAATAAAAGAACTTAATACATAAGTGCCTCCTAAAGTTACGGTGATTAATCCGGCTGGAAAAGGTTCTATGTCATTTATTTTTTCAACTTTGGCAACAATGCCTAAATTATTACTTGACCTTGAAACAAAAGCTATTTTGCTCTCATTATTAGAGTCAAGTTTATACAGATCAAGTTGATTTCCATATTTAATATCAAAAATCGAATTTAGTGGAATTAACTTCATGAGTTCAAAACCTTAAATGCTGCATATTTCTTGACTTCGTCGATTAAATCCTGTCGGGTCAAAATGCTATAATCTGTTTCCATATACGCTTCTGCACACCATTCATCTTTAGCGGAAACTATATGCTTTAAGCTAAGCCCGACTTCTTCCTGCCGGTTGATATAATTAGTTACCCATCTTTCTTTTGTTTTTTCCCAAGCTAACAAAGCATCAATTCTACCTTTACCTTTTCGTTTTACAAATCCATCATCTTTGTAATAACCAAAGAAAGTTTTTTTGTTTTTAGGGTGCGGTTTATGTGCCGTGAAAATCATTACGCAGGAAACAACGCCAACCTTTGAGTTGAAGAACAGTTCGTTGGGCATTGATAAGACCGCTTCCAATGTATGTTTTTCTAAAAGTTTCTGTTTTAATTCAAAAACTTTTCCGTTTTGAGCTAAGGCGGACTGCATCGGCACGATAGCAATGCATGTTCCGCCAATTCCCAAGCATTCTATGTTATTTACTCAAACTGACCGATTTTATGCCGCGAGGAGTTTTTCCAGGCGACGAATAACGGGTTTTTCATGACTATATTTGATAACATTTTGAACATTCTCCTGCCAGACTATCCGACGCATTCTGTCTTTAAGTTTGCTA
>JADHXS010000034.1 GCA_016782835.1 Phycisphaerae bacterium
AAATGGTTGACACGCGGTCGGCGGCGTATTCGGCATCAATCCTGTCTTTGATCGCAATTACATGCGGGTCGTGCTTGGGAATGTCCACATTGTACCGCTCTTCGATCCAGTGCTTGATGCCCGCGGCACCGGATTTGTCGGTAATGGCCACGCCGACGGGACGCTTGAGCAGTTTCTGCGTATCAAAGCAGTTATAGATTTCTTCGTTTTTCAACAGGCCGTCGGCATGAATGCCCGCCCGCGTCACGTTGAAGTCTTTTCCGACCAGCGGATAATTGGTCGGCAGATTGAAGTTCAGTTCCTTGTGGGCATAGTGCGCCATATCGGTAATCGCCTCGTAATTAATTCTCGAATCCGTTCCGAAAAGCTGAGCATGTTCGACAATCAGCGCTTCCAGCGGCGGATTACCGGTCCGCTCGCCGACACCGAATATCGCACAGTTGGCCGCACAGCAACCGTACAGCCAGCCCGTCGCGGCACAGACTTCGACCTTATGGAAATCATTGTGACCATGCCATTCGAGCCACTCGGCGGGAACACCCATTTGACGCAATCCCGCAATCAGTTTCGGCAGCGACCGGGGCAGTTTGGCATTCGGATACGGAACCGCAAAGCCCAGCGTATCACATAACCGCATCTTGACCGGCACATTATATTGCTGCGAAAGCTTGAGCAGCTCCGCCGCAAACGGCAGCACGAAACCATCGTAATCAGCACGGGTAATATCTTCAAAATGGCACCGCGGGAGAATCCCGTTGTCCAACGCGGCCTTGACTATATTCAAGTAGCCTTCCATGGCCTGCGCCCGCGTCTTTTTGAGCTTCAGGAAAATATGATAGTCGCTGGCACTGGTCAGAATGCCGGTTTCCTTGAGGCCCAACTGGGTCACATATTTGAAATCGGCGGCAACCGCGCGAATCCAGCCGGTAATTTCCGGAAAATCATAGCCCCGTTCCCTGCACAGTTCAACCGCTTTGCGGTCTTTCTCTGAATACAGGAAAAACTCGCTCTGTCGAATCAGGTCGGTTCCGCCGTTGATTTCATGGAAGAAATCATAGATGCGTAAAACCTGTTGCGGCAGATAAGGCGGACGGGACTGCTGGCCGTCACGGAACGTTGTATCCGTAATCCATACTTTATCCGGAATCTCCATTGGGACGGTTTCGTCCTCAAAGAAAACCTTCGGAAATTCCGTATAAGGGAACGTCTCACGATATAAATTCGGTCGTTCAATATCCTGCAGTTTGATCTCCTGCGTCATTCAAATGTCTCCGTTAAGGTTAGCACTTATGTAAAACTTCAGCCATATGTCAAACATATCATTTCCGCAAAGGCGCCGAATCCGGCATAAAAAAGCATCGCCGGAGGCGAATCCGCCAGTTTGCATTTTTATATTTAATCTTTGATTTTGAAACGTAGCCGAGGTGGGAGTCGAACCCACACGTCCTTTACGGACAGGGGATTTTAAGTCCCCAGCGTCTGCCATTCCGCCACTCGGCCTAATATCTATAAGTCAATAATCGTCAATAAGTTATAAAAATCTTTACTTTTTATAGCATTCTCTTTGGTCTCACTCTGGTCTCGCGTGCTCAAAGTTTACCATTGAAACAGCACTGTTTGCAAGTATAATCTCACAAATTATGTACCGGATATTAACAGAAAAACCCTAAAAATAAAAGTGAATTTCATAACATGAAGAAAGCATGGGTTCACAAACGGAAAAATAGAGCCGGTTGGTATGTTGATTGGATTGTCAATAGAAAACGCCACCAAAAAAAATGCCCTAATAAATCCCTGGCCGATAAGTTTGCCAGCCGGATCATACAACAGCTCAATACAGACGTTTATGTTGAACCGATCAAAGAGCTGTGGGATAAGGCAACTTCCGAATATATCAACTATAAAAAATATGTCCGTGGATTAACCCCGGCCTCGATTCGGTCCATTCAATCCAGCTTAGACCACTTTAAAAAAATAAATGGGCCTGTAAAATCATCCGAAATAGATCAGCAACACATCCACAAACTCATCGAGGACCGCCGCAAATCCGCCCAGAATCCAACCATTAATAAAGACTTAAGAAACATTCGGGCCTTCCTGAATTGGCTCAAAAAGAACCGCTATAATACAAAACATTTCGATTGGGAAATGCTCAAGGAAGATTCAAAAGACGCAATCAGCTTGACTGCCGGCCAGGTTTCTGACCTTACGGCCGCTTGTTGGCGTGTTCATGTTTTTGATCGTTGGAAAAAACCAACAAACTTTCAATGGTATATCCGCATTTTATTGGCCGTAACAACCGGGCTGCGCAAAGAAGACATCGAATCTCTTTGTATTTCAAACATTGATTTTGAATCAGGTACGGTCCAAACATTCAGTCATAAGACCCGAAAACATTCTTCCAGGAGACCGCTGCACTCGCTTGTAATGCCGGCATTATCCCGTTATCATGCCCTTATACCCCCTGGGCAAAAAAACCTTTTCTCGGATAAATTTACCAGTGATAAATGGGATCGTATTCGAAAAGCCGCCGGCTTGCCGGATCTCCACTTCCATCACTTACGGCACGCCTTCGCTTCTTTTGTCGCTCAGGCCGGTTTCAGTACTTCCGTAGCTCAACACTTACTCGAACACAGCACACCTAATTTGACCAATCGAGTATATATCAATGTTGATCGGAAATTTAAAGACGCGGTTGAATCGATCCCGATTGGTCAAGCTATAATTGACCCGGATCAATCGGAGTAAAAGCTTGTGTAAACCAGGCATTTACTTCCTCGGCATAATATCGGATAAGTCGTCCATTTTTCCAATATTTCGGGCCTTTGTTGTCATGGCGCCAGTCTTTCAGTGTCTTTGGGGAAATACCAATTTTTTCGGCAACTTGTTCCGTTGTCAAAATATTTGATAAATCAGATTTTATATCATTATTCCCCATAACCAGATCTATTAACTTGTCAAAGAAACTATAAAATTTTCAATATGATTTTCGCAAATGCCGATCATTTTTGAAAGTTCCGGGATTGTAACATATTTTAAAAAACCGGCCCAGCAAAATCAGGCCGTGGCCGGGCCGCTTCAAAGGAGTAAACGGCTAACTCCTGGCTTAAAAAGGGAAGCCAGAACCCGCTCCGAAGTCCAATTTTTCAATAAACGACCCGGCTGGGCGTGCCGGGCCGTTTAAGAAGTACCCGACAAAACACGTTGTCAGGAAATCGAAAGGCTTATTATGCGCCTGCGTTCTTATAGAGCTGCTTGTAGTCGATAGCTTTACTCGCGACCACATGGCGGACCTTCCAGCGAATTGCATCAATCTCAAACGATTCCTCACGTTCAAGATAAGGCGCAGCCGCACCATCGAGGAAACAGATCTCAATGCCGTTTCCGCCCGGCCCTGTCGAGAGGTACCACGCGGTTGCACTTGTGCCGTCCAAGATGGGGTGAACACACAGTTCAAGTTTCTTAAACCATGGGTTCGTGGTGAAGGTGATCTCTTCGGCATCAGTTGTACCGGCTATACTGTTTTGGATTTTTTCGCTATCCAATAGTTGCGTTGCATGACCTTCCAGGGCGGCCGGTACGATCAAAACTTTAGGAATCAGGTTGAGATAGCCGACACTGTCGCCGTCATTTGTTCCTCGCTGCATCCGAAATGCCAGCTTGCCGGCGTTCAGAGTATCAATACTAATGACGGCACCGGAACCCGCAAGGTTTCCATGAGACGCCGTATGGAAAAGAACCACGCCATCATCCATCGTATCCGAACTGATCAGAGCTGCGAACACAACTGAATCTTCCATCCGCCGGGCGGCGGCGGATAGTTTTTGCGGTATCTGTGAAAAGCCGCTCAGGTCATCATTAATGAGACTCTCCCAAGAAATCCCGAATATGCAGCCAGTCTTGCGCAGGCGATAAACTTCCTTGCTTTCGCCGATCACTGCGTACTTATACTCACCGCCTTCCCCGACGGTTTCCAGGTTGTCGAGTTCGCCGAGTCGGGCCCGTGTAACTTCTTTGAAGTTGGGGGTGAATTTCTTAGTGGCAAATTTTTGCCATTGCGGCTGAAGTTCGACGTAACTGGCTAATAGGGATTTGCCCATTGCATTGCTTAAAATCGTGGAGAGCGTGATCGTGCTAATCGTCGGGCCGGACCGCTGGCCGATCTCAATGGCCTTCTGAACCGCCCGGCGATCATTGAAGTCAATCGCTTCGGAATGACCGGCCTGAATCAGCAGCATCCGGGCAATATCCGGTATCCGCCTTCCCATAAATTGATGTGTACGGCTGTGTTTTTCCCGGACAACCGGTTTATTAGAATCGGTGATAATATTGCCTTGGTTGTCTTCTTTGTAAAGTTGAACCCCCGCACGGCATAGAATGGCGTCTACAATCGCATAGGGGAGGCTTCGCACGTTAAGATCATCCCCTACAACAATACTACCAGGCATTGAAGTAACATCATTTTGATTGTTCTTTCGGACTTCATCCAGGCAAACAGTCTTGAATTCATCGATGGAAGTACCGTCGTCAATCGCTCTCTGAATAACATCATTCGAGACGTTCAAGCCGGCTCCGGTTTTTCTGATTTCTACAGCCCGCTTACGCTCTATCTCGGCGCCTTGTTTCAGAATGTCTTGTTCCGATCTCGTCGTATTCGTGGTTTTATCCGGCTCACTGGTTGAATTTTTTAATGGCATAATTTTATCCTTTCTGTTTTTTGCTAAGGCGTCCGCACCAATGGGACAGACGCTATTTTCTTTAACAATCCATTTGGTAACAACGCGAAGATTTCTTTCCGGGGAAGCCTGAAAATCTTTACCGACAACCTGGGCGGACTTCCCGCGCTCAATAATGACCGATTCAAGAATTTGATAGCCGATACTGTTATCCTGGAGATGACCTTCTTTGATAAGGTTAAACGCATCGCGGGACCGTGGTGTATCCGCAAAATAATTACGGCCGATCAATTGGTCGTTTTCGGTTTTCAGATCGCGTGTGCTGCCAAGCTGCGATTGTACGGAGCGGCGGTCATGGGTGTCCAACATCGGGACTTGTCGGGTCGGTGGGATCTCACAGCCGGCCATGATCAAGACTTCCTCGATGACTTCAAACTGATTCCAATCCAGTACCATGACTGGACTTTCCGTTGCGATCACCGCCTCGATGCTTCTGGACGTTTCATCAATGGTTGCTGCTCGAAGCTGATAAACACGCGTCACAAGGTTACGACATTCAAACGACTCAGCCGTATTCTGCCCACTGTCAACAGTACCAGACCGTTTTCCGAAATTTTTTAAAAGCTGCTTTATTTTCATTACGCATCACCTTTGATAATACTGTATGAACGATTTGCTTTGGCTTTACAGACATGTTTGATACGATATCGCTCGCCGTCGAAATCGAGTTTTCGCGGAAGGTGTCTCAATTCCGGTTTACGGAAACCATTTAAAAATTGTAATACAACGGAATCGCTTTGCTGTTTATTCGCGACCAGATACCAGTTAATCGTACTCATATCATCGAGCCTGCTTTCGACGACAATCTCAAGATTCTTGAGATCAGCTTCGTAGAGTTGTTGACGGGCTTGTACTTCAAGGATAGAAGGGATCAAGAGAATCTTGGGCTCATAATGGAGTTTTGTTTTGCCTGATTTCATTTGGCGCAGTTTTGTCATGGCCGCCTCCAATCCTGTTAAAAGGGGAAGCGAAACAGTGTTCTTTGTTGTGAAAAAACCGGCCGTCCCTGTCAAGGCATTGATCATTTCGTCATCTTCAGCACGGACCAGGGCGGCAACCTCTTCTTTCAAAAGCCGTTGAATCTCCGAAACGTCGCCGGCCATAAGTGCCTCGAAGCTGATTCCCAAAAGCCGGCCTCGTTTTTCAAGATTTATCTCGTTTGTCGTTTTGTTTAATCCCGATGATTTTCCGAAATCTTTACCGGGTGCGACAATGTCCGATGTTTCAGCCGGATCATAATCAATGCGGGTACCGACAAGATGACTGACTTCACAGGCGTTCGCCCATCGCTGCCAGTTGGGTTCTGCCGCTTCATAAAAGTCCAGCATGGTTTGATCAAGGGCTTCCGAAAAGGCCGCAGTAGCGATAAATCCAACCCCCATCGCAGTACGAACAACCTCAAAACTGGATCGGGATTCAAAATCATTCATTGACGCATTATCGAACTGCTCATCTTCTTTGACCGGAAACCGTCCATCGAATCGCCTTAGTCCCTGCTGGACAAGTGTTTTTCGATAGAGGCCGATCAAGCCGAGATCTGCCAGGCGTACCGCTTCCTGGCTTACTGTTCGGCTTCCGCCTAAGATCAAATAAAACGCGTCAACCCACTCATTGTGTTCAATTTTTTTTGGCATCGGATTACCTTTCAATTTTCAGCCGGGCACAAAAAAAGACGGCATGCGAGTGTGTGGGCACCCACATGCCGTCTTAATTTATCTTGCCCCGGTTTTCAGTTGGCCAACCGAATCCCGGACCCGTTATTCAATTATTTTAACCGTATAATTTTTCGGCGTACCTTTTGACCTCTGACTCGATATGATCGATATATTCCGGCGAGTCATCTGGCCCGAGCACGATGTTTACTTGCTGACCTGCTACCTCAAATTTCTTGAAGTAAAACCCATCAATCGCACGCTTCGCCGATGACCATTTCACAAAAAGTTTGGCCGCGGCCAGCGTAGCAGCCAATAGATTTATATCACTTGTAACAATATCGAGCTGTGGCAGGATTTGGTCAGGATCATGTTTATTCTGCATGATATCCCTGAATACGTGGACGAAAGCATATTTCATATCATCAATGATTCTTCGGTATCGTAAAGGATCATTGTTATCTGAAAACCGATTTCCAAAATCGGTAAAAGCAATCATTGCGTCAATAATTTCCTTGTTGGGAATGAGACTACGTAAAACAGCGGCCCGATTCGATTTTGTGATTTCGACTAAGTGATCCAGATTTTCACAATCTATTTCGTTCATCCTGACTAAAGCGGATTTCTCTTTCATAATATCCTCTTTTCTAAATACAGTAAAAGGTTTTTTATCAAATTTCAATATTTGATATATCGTCAGTTTCTTTTAATGTCAATAACTTTTTCTTAATTTTTTGTGAGAATTTTTATAAGTGCTTATTTTGGAATGAGATACAGTAATAAAAAAAAGCGGGAATCTGAAAAAAATCAGTTCCCGCCTTGTGGAAGTAACCCGAAGTCACTTTTTTCTATTTACACTTCAATCAATTTCGGCAGATCATCCCATTGTTTCGCCGCATCGGGTTGGTGCCATTTAATCAAATCAGATAAAATGACGGCCACAAGCACCCCTGATTCCCTCTCAAGTAACTGCACAACATAGGCGGCGGTGATGGACACCTCATCCAATTCATTCGGGGCCAGACAATTCGCCAATATGCACAGCCTTAAATGGTCAACCGTATTCAAAATATGCCCGATACGAAACAGATTCCGTTTCTTGGCGTCGTCGGTGGTCTGCTCTCTTGAAACACCCACTCTTTTCATTGCGTTAATCCTTACTTGTGTTGCGTTTGACATGATAACCATCCTTTCGATAAAAAAAACAAAAATTTATGGGAAGTAAACTACTTTAAAAAAATTTTGCACGCAGCCTCTGCGCGGGATTGATTCACCCGTGTCCGTCGCTCTGGCTGGGAAGGACCCGTCGCAAGTCCTGAACAATGTGACGACACACCTGGAAATATCAAGTTGTGTCACACCTTGACCGGATGAGGCGGATACGACAAACACTAAAAGTCCTGTTTTTTGGTTTAAAATCACAATTATTATTTGATGTCCGATGTCTTTTATTTTTGGTTTCAGATTACTTGCCTTTTCGTTTATAACAAGTTGATATTCAATAACTTATAAATCAGGTCGATTAATTGATACAATTTCACCCGTCTTTTATCAAATCTATGTGGTAAAACACGCACCCCAATCACCCCTGAAACGATGCGGTCACCTGTGCTTTTTGTTTGTTCCCGTTGGTTTTTCATTTTGCTCTAATCTTGCTGAAAATTCTCAATTTCTCAAAAAATGGAGTTTACCTGAGTTGCATTGCGTTCCGCTTATCAATCCAACTTTGGGGACCGGAAGGCTCTGAACCTGCCGGTTTCGTTCCTCCGTGTTCGTTTGGGTATAGATCGCTGTAGTTTTTGGGTCCGCGTGCCCTGCCTGGTCCTGCACGAATCGCAGATCATTGCTGATTCCATATAGCCGACTTAAATATGTGTGTCTAAACATGTGCGGATGCAGTTTTCCAACCCCGGCAGCAATGCCAATTTTACGAATCTTGGACCATAGGCTCGAATATGTCATCCGGCGGCTTCTTTGCCGGCGGCGGTGTGTTTGTCGCTTGCCGTTAATAATCCAGTGCTGTTTTAAAACAACACGCCGGTGCCCACGCTCTGAAGAAATTAAAATCGAATCCGGCTTAGCACCTTTACGATACTTTTTTACAAACGCCTTGATTACACCGCTAAGCCAGTCAGGAATGACGATTGATCGTGAAACATTGCCTTTTCCCTCTTCGACTTCGATCATGTTTTTATCATGGCGGCAGGGCAAATTTCGAATGCGTAATGCTAACAGCTCTTCGGCTCTTAATCCACAATATAGCAGCATCAAGACGATAAACTCATTAATCGCCGCACGACGGCTCCCATTGGCAGATTGCTTTTGGAGATGCTTCAAAATTCGCTCAACCTGACCTTCGGATAAATACTTGTCCGGAGACAGTCCACCGCGACGTTTAGCCCTACTGCTGCTGTTCACCATTGAAAAGTTCCTGACAATTAACCTTCAAGTTGTCGATCTGTTTGATAATGACTTTTAGCGTTCGTAATTTGGCCGGGTCCTGGATCTCGCTGACCATAATAAACACCTCGGACTGAAGGCTTTTTACATACTGCTTATTATTTATGGCAATGATCGCATCGAGGATATTAACATCATATTCCCCTGTTTGTGGGTGTTTGAATGAAATGGCTGGAAATTTGCGCTCGATGTGCTCTAATTGCCATCGGGTTATTCCACAATAATCGGCCGCCTGTTTTCGTGTTTTCATTGCTTCCATGGTGAATTCGTTCCTTTCCTGATTTAAAAGAGATTCTTTGTTTAAGTGACGCCGCGGCCGCCGCCGTCGGATCACCCTATTGTATTCTTTGATGATTTTGGCAAGGATTACTTTCCGCTGCTGCCGGGCGTTTTGCCATTGAACCCCTTTCAGGAAACGGGCATTGTAGCCGGCACGAATCGCATTTAACAGCACCCTGTTATATTCCCCTGTTTCAGGGTCTTTAAATGAAATCGTCTCGTCCTGCTGTTTCACCTTTTTCTTGAGCAGGAGAAAAGTACCTATCGACAAACCACAAAAGTGACTTGCCTGGATATCATTGCGGATTGATACGGGATCGGTCTGAATAGGCTTATTGCAATAATGACATTTTTTTACTTTTTTTGTCATTTTAGGCGACCCCTAAAAAAACCTGATGCTGTTTTTCCACCGCCTCGACGGCTCTCAGTCTGCGAATTTGTTCGGCTTTGAGAGTGTCAATCCGTTCGGCTCTGAAACTGTCCAGGACCTCCGCTGTGGGCTTACCTCGCGATCTTGCCAGTGTATGCCTGACAAAGCTGTTTTGCCGTACCGTATGCCCTTCCCGTCGTGCTGTGTTCAACGTTGCCACAATATAACCGGCGATTGTGATGGTTCTGGCCAGCCGCGGGTCATTTGTGCGTTTTTGCCGGCATCGAGCGACGGCGTTTAATACCGCGTTTTGAATATCCGGTGCTGTATGTGATTCAGCAAGGCTCTTTGCAACCGGCCACGCTACGCCGTATTGTCTCAAGAGATTGAATTTTTTTTGATAATCCTGCGGAGCGAGAGATTTTGGGGGGTTTTCTTCTTTAAAGTCCTTAAGGTTATTTATCTTTTGTGCGCCGATCTGCATACCTTTTTTTCGGGTTTCGTGTTTCTCTGCGGCGCATAAAAACCGGATTGTTAGCTTGTAGGTGTTCCCCCTTTTCCGGCCGCCTCCATGATAATCGACCTTCATCTTCTCCCTGTTTTCCAGCCGTTTAATTGAGCGGCGAATGGTGCTGCGGTGGACGGCGAACATTTCGGACATTTGCTCTTGATGAGCAAATGCGTACCCCTTTGCCAGAGACAGGCCGTCAAGGTTGGCCAGCACCAGCTTGTCAAATGCCGGTAGCCCCGGTAGAGCTGCTATGTCCATCTGTACGAGGACATATTGGACACTTTGGATGATTGGAACATCATAAATGTTTGGCCGCCTGTGTGCCCTTTTGACGGTGATAAGGTTTACTGATTCAAGCAATCGCTCCGCCTTTGAGAGAATCGATCTGCTAACCCCTCCAAGTTCTGCCGATAGGCTTTCCATATTCGCTTTGTACTCTTTTCGGTTCCCCTGACGGAATCTTAACAACCCCCAAAGGAGTTTCGCCGCCGGTGTAAGCCGTGGATCGGCGGTAATTGCCTTCGGAATTATAAAAAAGCCCGTGTTTCTCATAATACACGTCCTTGTGTTGGGCTGGAAAAAAACGCGGAATCTCCACAAAAAAGACTTGACTTTCATTTAAGATATGCCGATAATGAAATGGTTGGGTCTCATTATCGGCGTTGCTTAGTCAACGCCCTTTTTTTTGCGCTATTCAAGCCTGTTTTTCGTTTACTTTTTTTTCCTTTAAAAAAAGAGTAAATAGGTCTGGTCTCACTCTGGTCTCACCTCAAGCCCAACTTTGGTTCAGCTTGTCGGTCACCAACCTAAAACGCCTTCGAAATTGACTTAAGAATTGATATTAGGTGTGTTTTGGGGGGTTGTGGCTGGATTTTAAGTCCCCAGCGTCTGCCATTCCGCCACTCGGCCACTTTATACGCCGGGCAAACTTTGGCAGTTCGCCCATTTCGAACGATGTATTATAGACAAAAAAAGATGATTTTCAAGAAAATCCGTGAAGGAAATTAAACCCGGGCATAAAAACGAACAACAAAAGGGTTGCGTAGACAGTTCTCAGGCGATTAAGAAGGTATTTTGTGGAAAAAACACACCTCGGAAATGTTTTCCGGATTCTTTATGTATACTTTTCGCTTATCCAGCGAATCAAACGCCCCGCTTTAATTTTATCGAGGGTCTTTTCAAATAAGATCGCTCTTTTGAGCTTTCGGCACTGACTTCGCCAGGGTTCCTGATTCGGGTAGGCTATATGGCACTTTTTTGCATAACCGAGTCCGTGCGTCCACTTTTCAAGCCGATAGCAAATCCAGCCGGCACACAACAGCAGCTCCGGCTTGTCCGGACTCAATCGCATCGCCTGTTTAAGACATTGCAAAGCCCCTTCATATTCCCCCCCCATTGCCAGCGATACGGCTAAGCCAAAAAAGACGTCATCGTTTGAATCTTCCTGTTCTAAAATCTTTAGAAAACAACGCACGGCATCCTGCTGGGAGCCTATTTGCATCAACATCCAACCCATCGTGCTGAGTACATCGTTGTCTTCAATCCCCAAATTAAACTCATCGCATAGTAAGTCAGCGGCGATGATTAATTCATTCTTTGCTTTAAATATCTGCGCCAATCGAAACCGAGGACCTGCCAGTTGCTGATCCGTATCCATCGCTCGTTGATACCAAAGTTCGGCCGCGGATAAATTCCCCTGAGCCAGATACACTTCACCCAGATAAAATTTGGCAAGTGCGAACATTTCATCAAACTCAAGAATGCGGTTGAACTTTTCTTTCGCCGCTTCGAGGTCACCGTTTCCCAGCAGGAAAAGCCCAAATTCAAGAATCACTTCCAGATCCGTCGGATTGTGACGTAATTCGGCTAAAAATTCGGCTTTGGCACGCTGCCCCTGACCACTGATCCAACAGGACTGGGCAAGGCGGAAATGAATCTGCGGGTGTTTGGGGTCAAGGTCGGCACATCTGTCCCAGCACCAGATTGCCCTTTCATATTTACCCTGCGTGAAGAGTGAATTGCCGATATTATAAAAGCATAAAGGACAATCAGGATTAATCTGCTGGGCAAGATAGAACATCTGCTCGGCTTTATCATGCTGTTCCATCTCGGTATAAGCGATAATACGATTGCAATAAGACGGTTCAAAACTCGGATCGATCGCTTCGATCCGTTCAAACGTCTCCAGCGCCAAATCATAACGCGTCGTTCGGGTATAATTGACACCCAGACAATTCATGATTTCCACATCGTCGGGGCTGGACTCAAACGCACGTTCATAATAGTCGATGGCCTTTTCATATTCTTCCAACCCATCCAATGCCAAAGCGGCATTAAAATACCACTCGCTGTGTTCCGGGGCCAATTCAATCGCATTGCTGAGCTTCTCAAGGGCTTGCTGCATCTGTCCTTTTTCGTAAAGCTCAAAGGCTTCTGTCGCCATATATTCGGCCTGATCCCATTCATGGGCCGCGTCATCGTTTTCCAGAAAATCATACATAACTGACTCCAGTAGGCTTAATTAACGCTGTTCTAATCCCTGTTGGCTATCCGCCCTTCTCTTATCGTCATGAAACCACCCGAACTTAGTGAATCGCAGAGATTTCAGCGGTTTTTTATCGAATTGAAATTTTTTCTGGTTTTTTCTGACTTAACCCCCTATAATTACGGAGCTTAAATAACCTTTTCCGGTAAACTTTCGTCAGTTGGCAAAATTTCTGAATGATTTTTCGGAACGGGTCCGATAAGATATAGGGATGGTAATGTTTTCCTCCGTTAGGGAGTAAAGAAATCTAAAACATGGAGCAACGCAGATGGTTCAGGAAATTAAAGGTCAATTAAAAGCCGGTTCAAACGAGTTTGCCATTGTGGTCAGCCGCTTTAATGAATTTATCACCAGTAAACTGCTGGGCGGCGCTTTAGATTGTCTGCAGCGGCACGGTGCTTCCGATGATCAAATAACCGTCGTTTGGGTTCCCGGCACGATTGAGATCACAACCGCCGCCAAAAAGCTGGCTCAAAGCGGCAAATACGCCGCCGTCATCTGTCTGGGAGCCGTTATTCGCGGCCAGACCAGTCATTATGACTATGTCTGCCAGCAAATCTCCCGCGGCATCGGACAGTTGAATTATGACACTGGTGTACCCACCATTTTTGGCGTCTTGACCTGCGAAACCATCGAGCAGGCAATTGAGCGGGCCGGAACCAAACAAGGCAATGCCGGGGTCAATGCCGCAATGGCCGCAATGGAAATGGCCGATCTGCTCGGACAACTTTAACCTGATAGCATAGGAATTTTTTTGTGGCACGGCCATCTTGGCCGTGATTCACGGGTTGCCAAGCCCGTGCCACTCGAAGGAACGAACTTGGACCGCAGAACAAAAGCCAGAGAACTTGCCATGCAGGCCCTGTGTCAGTTGGACGTACAGGGGGATGATATGTTGCCGACACTCCGACTATTTTTCCGGGAGAATACCGACGATGATCTGGTGCTGCAGCTTGCCGAACAATGGACCGGCGGAGCATGGGAATCGATTCGGGCGTGCGATGATATGATTTCCCATGCGGCAGTGCGGTGGAAGCTGTCCCGCCTGTCCCACGTGGACCGCGGCATATTGCGACTGTCCGTTTATCAATTAAAATATTGTCCGGACGTACCCTGCAAAGTTGTCATCAATGAAGCGATTGAGCTTGCCAAGAAATTCAGTACCGAACAATCGCCCCGTTTTGTGAATGGTGTTTTAGATGCAGTTTTGAAAATGCTGAAACAGACCTCCGCAAAAGAGACCTGATTGTATCGGCGAAGGAAAGGAACTGTGAGAAAAATAGCAATACTCAACCAAAAAGGCGGCGTCGGCAAAACAACAACGGTCGTGAATATCGCCGCGGCACTGGCGCAAAAAAAACAGCGTGTGCTGGTAATTGATTTGGACCCACAGGCACATCTGACCATTCACCTCGGCGCCGACAGCGACAGCGAATTGGCTGGAACTTATGAAGTCTTAATGGGCAATGTACCGATATCTGAAGCCCTTCAGCAAATCCGAAATAATCTCTGGCTCGTGGGGGCCAGTATCAATCTGGTCGGCGCCGAAAGCGAACTGGTCAACGAGGTCGGACGTGAAATTATTCTTCGCCATGCCGTCGAATCGGTTGAAAATGATTTTGACTACCTGATTATTGACTGCCCCCCTTCTCTTGGCCTGTTGGCACTCAATGCGCTGGCCGCCGCCGATGAGATAATGATTCCGATTCAGCCGCATTTTCTCGCCCTTCAGGGATTCAGCCGACTGCTGCAAACCGTCACCTTGGTGAAAACGCGCATCAATCCCGCCTTGTGTGTGTCTGCCATTTTAATGTGCATGTTTGACAGCCGAACCAGTTTATCCAACGAAGTACGTGAAGACATTCGCAATTTCCTCTCCAGTGCTCGCAACAGCGACCAGCCGTGGGCACAGGCACGCATCATCCCGGTAAACGTCCGACGAAATATTAAATTAGCCGAAGCGCCCAGTCACGGCCAGACAATCTTTGAATACGAACCCAACTGCAATGGCGCAGCGGACTATCTGGCAGTTGCTGATTTTCTGCATGAAGGTCGAATCGACAAATCGACAAAGAGCCAAACGGATGACACACAGACCGATCATTCGTTCCGGACATCGGAGCCGATTCAAAGCACTGATACAGCCCTTACATCACAAAATAATAACACTGCCGAAGAACTCTTTGAAGAAACCGAAATCGGATAGGTGGATAAAAAGAAAAGGCTGCTTCGTGGATGAATGGAAGCAACCTTTCTAAAAGGCCTTAACACCAACGGCCTTCTTTATTTCTAACAACTTATTATGTGGGCACTTCTAAAATTTGTCAATAGGTTTTTTTAGAAAAATTTATCCGGCGTACAAACTTTTGCCCTCCTCAGAGGGCACTGTATTTTCGTATCAAGTATCCGTTACCAACGCTTCGGGGTTTTGCAGCAACTCCACAACATGTTTCAAAAATTGTACCGCATAAAATTCATCGATCAATCGCTGATCAAAGGCCAGCGATACATACATCATCTTTCGCGTTTCAAAACCGGCGCCGGCCGGGACAACGGTCTCTTCAAAGTTACCAATCGAGATAATCCCGGTCGCAGAAGGCGGGCTGATGGCATAAAAAGACTCAATCCCATACATTCCCAGCCCGCTTAAAACAATATTGGCTCCGTCAAAATCATCCGGCATTAGTTGATTGGAACGTGCTTTTTTCAACAGGGAGTCACTTGCATGGGCCGTTTCCTGGAGCGTTTTGGTCTGCATGTCATGAATAACCGGAACCACCAGGCCCTGCGGTGCAGCAACCGCAAATCCTATTCCGATGCGGTCGGCGATCACCAGGTTTTCCAGGGACGCATCAATCGTCCCGGCCATCAACGGGTAGTTGATGATTCCCTGCGCAATGGCACAAATAAAAAAGTCGTTGGTTGTTACACGGGTTTTGTTCTTTTTGCAATAGGCCTTACGTATTGCCGCCAAATCGGTTAAATCCGCCCGCATCCGCAAATATCCATTGGCCTTGGTCTGCTTGGATTGCAGCATATAAGTCCCAATCAACTTCTGGATTCGCGTCAGCGGGAGCTGATTCTTCAGTTGTTCCGTCACACCAAAATCTCCTCGTATTTCCATCAAGTCCCGATACATTGTATGATGCTATTGTACTGCCGCCGGGTTTTAATTCAAGAAGATTTGTCTTGCGTAAACATTGGAGCCGAAATATAATAATTCCAACAATTTCAATATTTGAAAGGAGTCGCTATGCGTTATTTTCTGGCCATCATATTGCCGCCATTGGCTGTGCTTCTCTGCGGCAAACCCATTCAGTTCATCCTGAATATTTTCCTGACGATTCTCGGCTGGATTCCGGGGGTTATTCACGCCATTTTGGTGGTTAACAGCCATCTGGCGGATAAACGAGCGGATAAAGTTGTCAATGCCATGAAAAACAAATAAAGGTTAGTGCGCAGATAAAAAAATATGATATTAATTATTTCGAGGTAAATAATGAAAGCTCAATTTCAAAAAGCGTACATCGCCGGCCTCGCCGGAGCACTTATTGCCTTCGGCGGCTGCCAAAAAGTTTATTACGGAACCATGGAAGCCTTTGGCAAGCACAAGCGCGATATCCTCGTGGAAAACGTCGCCGAAGCACGCGACGCCCAGAACGAAGCCAAGGAACAGTTTGCCTCCGCGCTGGCCGAATTCACCGCCGTGATTAATTATTCCGGCGGGGAACTCGAAGAAAAATACAAAACCCTCGATGCTGAATTCAAGAAGAGTCAATCCAAAGCCAAAGCTGTCAGCGGACACATCAGCGATATCAAACGCGTGGCCGCGGCGCTGTTTGCCGAATGGGAAGACGAACTTGAGTTATACACCAGCGACAGCCTCCGCCAGGCCAGCCAAACAAAACTCAATCAGACAAAGCAGCGCTACGGGCGGCTCATCGCTGCGATGGAAAAGGCCGAATCCAAAATCAAACCCGTGCTTTCGGCATTTCAGGACCAGGTCCTCTTTTTAAAGCACAATCTCAACGCCCAGGCTGTTGCCTCGCTGCAGGATGAGTTATCCACCGTAGAAAACGAAATCGCCATCCTCATCCGGGAAATGGAACGTTCGATTGAAGAAGCCGATGCGTTTATTCAGCAGATGACGGAACCGGCCACGGCAACAAAGTATTAATTTCTGTGTTCGAGGAAGAAAAAATGGAAAAGCCATCAATGCCCCATCCGGGCCATGATAAACACTTATGTTATTTGACAAATCTGCACTTTCACCAGACCAACTGGCAAGCGTATAAACAATTAGTCGAAAATGCTCAATACGTTTGCAAGCTCTGCGGCCGCTCCGCTGCCGACAAAAACCGGCTCTGCAAACCCGTCAAACTCATAAAATAAAAGATTCTTTTGGTCAAACAAGAAAGCCGACAGGTACACCCGACCTGTCGGCTTAGTTATGTAAAAACCCACTTGAATAAGAGAGTGGGGTTTTTTCACTTCTTATTTTTCCAGACGTTCTTAATCGGCAAACTGGACCGCAATTCCGATGGAGCCTGCCTGAAGCATTTGCTGGCGTTCAACCCGCAAGACTTTGGCATTCTTAATCCGGGCATACTGGCCTTTTTGCTTGGCCAGAGACATCGTCCGAGGAAAATTAATTTCGACTTCATGGCCGGGTCTGACCGGCGTCGTCATGGGTACACTGATAAATGCACCCCCCTTGCTGACATTGACGCTTTTCCCGTTAAAAAATCGATTTGCCTCCGGCAGCCAGATACTCACAGGCCAGGATAAATCAGAACGCACGTCTCTTCGTTGATCAACTGCTATGCTTTCCATAGTTCCATTCTCCGTAAAGTTGGTAATTTTCAAAGCCATGATTGCTTATCGGAGATGTTAAGGTAGGCAATTTAGAAAAAATAGTGAATTTTTATTCCATTTTAAAAAAAGTTTGTTGAATGGACAAAACTGGGAATACGGACTGATATTATCGGTCCGCCAGAAGAAAAAATGAACAACTACGGAATTTGGTCTTCTTATGTTCGCATGGAGTCAATCTCAATCCAGGCAATGGGGAAGAAAATAAAGAGGGGTATCCACGTCCATAAAGCCGGTCGGATTTGACCAAACACAATTTCCGTGGCGAACAATTTACAAGCGAAAACAACAATAAAGCAGCTCGCAGTGGTCAAAAAGCTGATGCCGATGGCCGTTTTCATCGCTTTTGGGTCCCGGCAAACCAACACCGGCAAGGCCACCATCAACATAATCAGGTTCACTAACGGGTCAGTAATCCGGCTGTTTTTCTGCAAGGCTAATTCCGCCAAATCCGTCTTCCGCGAACCGGAGTTTCGTTCCAATTCCGTCAGTTGGCGCAAACTCAATAAGCCCTTGAATCCTTCACGCCGACGCACGGGAATATCCGCCCCCGTCAGATTGCTTGGATAAAATGCGACCGGTGCTGCTCGTTGAGACGAGACCGCATCCTGTCCTTCCGCAGGCAAACGAAGCAACTGACCGTCGGTTAATGCCCAACCGCCCCTTTCAGCATCATAGACGGCTTTTGACGCCTGTATTTTGCCGGTCACCCGATAAATATCGTTTCGGTCTTCGATTTTTTCACGCAAAACAATCAATGGGTTGTAAAGCGTTTTTGTTTTTTCAACATATTTTTTCGTGGAAATCAGGCTCCCCTTGTCATCGCCGGCAAACCAGAGATCATAAACGCTTTCCCCCATAAGATCGTCATGTTTTCGAGTCAACTCATGTGACAATTTGGGAATCACAAATTCCTGATCCAGCACCATCAAACCCGACAGTATTAATGACAGGAAAAGAATCGGCGATAAAATGCGTTTCAGACTCATGCCGGAGGCCATCACTGCGACCAATTCGTTATTCCGGGTCATCCGTGTCAACGAAAAAACGGCTGCGATAACCATCACCATCCCGGCAAGATCTTTGTACCACAGGCAGCAGTGCACACTGTAATAGCGAACAATATTCCTGAGCACGACTCCGATACCCATATCGGAATATTCGGCAAACTCATCCAGATTCAGGAATAAATCCACCGTCAGGAACAGCCCTAACATCACGAACAGCGCGATGAAATAACCGTATAAAAAATTCTTCGCAATATATCGGTCCAGAATCTTCATTGTTTTTATCGGTCGCCTTTATGTTTGCAACAGTTTTCGATACACCCACAGGGTCAGCCCGACCAGAACAACCAGCCCGGCCCACATGACCGTCACACCGGTCATCGCCGGAGTGGAGGGATTATTTGTCAACGCCTTGCCGGACAGTATAAACGTCACCAAAACGCCGCCGGGCACGGCACTGGCACCGAATGCACTGAGTACATGGCCCCCGCGGAACTGAATCCCCAGGGCAATCCCGGTCAGAATCAAAGCCACGCACCCCAATCCCAAAACCAGCCGGGAGTGAACTTCCGCGTAAATCTCATTATCAACTTTTTCAAGTTCCAGCGGCCATTGGGTCGCATATCCCTTTAGAATTTCCCCCGGCTTTGTCTTCAGAACCGATTGCCCTGTCCCAATATGGTCAATGGTCGTCATAATATTATCCATTACCAACGCATCCTCTATCCCGGAAGGCAGCTTAATATTGTTGGCATATTTCCGCACCGCAATGGTCGGGGTTTGGCCGGGACGCTGCCATGTTGGATTTTCAAGTATTAGTTCAAATCTTAAATCTTCGCTTTTATCATTCTCAAGTGCCATATAGCCTTCAATGCTGTCATACTGAACCGTCAGTGTTTTCCGCTCTGTGTCCACCTGCAGCAGCACTATCGGTCCCTGAAAATCCAGGCGATTCGGCTTGTCAGGATTGATACGGCAGCCCTTCGCACCCAGCAAATAGGCACGGGAACCATCCGCATCTTCCAGTTGATAATAATCTTTGCTCTGAGTCATTTGGCGGTTAATATTCTCAATCAGCATTTCAATCGCAAGCTGCGCACGTGTCTGCATGGCGAATTCACGAATGGGGTAATAGTTCATTTTGTTCGCCTGAATCTGTTTGAGTTGTTCAATCCTCTGAAATTTTATCTCGTCGCGTAAAAGAGGCGGAAACTGGACTGAAATGAGCAGGTTTTCATTATAAAGCGCCACCGCCTCATCAAACCGATAAGTATTGTGAGCCAGAATCCTCGCCTCATTATACGTGCTGTGCGTCTCGATCTGAACTTTCGCCTGTTCGACAGCGATCACACGGGCTGACCGATCTTCGCGGTCGCGGATGATGACAACCCCTTCCAGGAGATTTTTTTCGGGGATCGTCTGGTCGGCATACAGTCGATATTCGCTTTTGGGAAGAGCATAATATCCTTTTTTCTGGATATTCCGAAAAAGAATCTGCTCGGCATTGGCTTTAACGCTTTTTTCACTGCGGTGAATGAAGGCCGGAGCGACATAGAAACTCAGGACCAGATTGGCCACCGCCACCAGAATCGCCAGCATCAGACCGGGATAAATCAGCGACTGCATACTCACCCCACTGGCCCGGCAGGCATCCAACTCACGATCCGCCGCAAACCGTCCATAAATCAGCGACGAGGCAAATAACGCACTGATGGGAAGGACAAACGTCAGCGTAATCGGCAGAAAATAGCCCAACAGGTGAATAATCTGACCCGGACTAACCCCATAATCCTGAATAATCGGCACCAGCAGCCCCACACTCAACATCAGCGTCAATGCTACGGTAGCCAGTGCGAAAACACGAAATAATTCGCGAAAGATATATCTGTGCAGTGTAAATATCATCGTTTTCCGGATTCTTAATGAATTAAACGACGATATTGTGACAGAAACCGTCCTGTTTTACAACAGGAAATTCCCGGCTTTTGAACCGCCCTGCAGAAAAGATAATAGGGTGGTTTGGCTGTTGACATGGTATCTCCTGTTGTGGCTTGCTCTCAGGCATGGATTAGTTACAATTGGCCGGATAATGTATACTTTTCACGATTGAGTTTTCCCGTTTTCAAGCGGCTTGAATGTGAAAGTTTTCAGCCAGCAATGTTTGCAATTCCGGAAAATATTTCTTCCGCTTTCGGAAAAAACTTTCGCAGGCCCGCTTGAACTCCGCAAAT
>JADHXS010000035.1 GCA_016782835.1 Phycisphaerae bacterium
TTTCTTTAGGCGGAGGAGAGAAGAAAATGCAAAACCGCAATAATAGTACACGAATATTTGGAATCTGTGTTTTACTCTTCCTGTCGACAGCCTTCCTGTCCGGCTGTGGACTTCGGTATGTTGAAGTCAAAAATCTTGAAAAACTCAACAGTCCACGACTGGTCGATCCCAATACAAGTCCTTTCGAGATAACAGCATCACAAACAGAACCCAATCGTTTAAATCTCCGATTCGACACAAAGATTACACAGGAAAAGCCTTGTCGGGTTAATTATCGTTGGTTGGAATTTAACATCGGAAAGAACGTAGTAATCAACGGACAACTTCCAAATGGTAAAACATACCCTGTCTGGATTGATAGTGGGTGTTCAGGAGCAGACTTACTGTTTAATCCGCTAATCGTCCGAGAGAATAAACTTGAAACACTTTTCAGCTACCAGAAACTTGATTCCGAAACTTCCTCATCACTTGAACAAAGGGAATATGGCGGATTTTGTTATCTGCCTTCCCTGAAAATAGATAAACTAAAAATCCAGAATCCCTATAGTGTATTTGTACCATGGCGAATGGAATGGCATGCACTCGGAATCCCTGTATGGAGAGATAAACGGGTATTGATGGGCATCTCTTTAATGTCTCAATTCCGCTATCTCTATTTTGACAATGTAAATAAACAACTTGAATTTTCACACAGCCATTCTTTTGAACCAATGGACCCAAATGAATGGGCATCTTATCCGATGAATCCTCGAAAAGAAGATCAGTGGGCCATGGTAGATATTCCTATCGCAGGGATTCAGTGTAATTTCGGATTTGATACAGGCGGAGCAGGTATCGTTCTGATGCCGGCAACATGGGAAAAAATTCGAGCGGGTATCGATACTACTAAACTAAAAGAAAGCCATTTTTTATCTCACCAATATGGATATTTGCCTTGTCATAAAACCGTTGTTAAGGAATTGAGTATTGGTAATATTACAATAAAAAACGCCAAAATTGTCATTCTACCCAACGATACACCTTATTTATCAAAAGGAATTACTCCCGGCTATATCAGCATCTGGGAATTTAAGGACACGTCCGTAGTTCTTGACTTTGAACATCACCTTATGTGGGTCAAAAACAGAGAGAGATAAACAACTCCTGATGCTTTGCAGGCAACACAATTACATCACGATTTGCTGCTGGTCGAACACATAGACCCGCCCCTTGCCGGCCTGTTTGGCAGCATATAGGGCCTGGTCGGTTATTTTGGTAACATCCCCGGCACAGTTTTCGCCGTCAAATTGAGCCACCCCCACACTAATTGACAACGGGACTTTGATTTGTTCCCATATCATCGCGGTTTCTCTAACTATGTTGACCATGCGTTCGGCTGCCAGTGCAGCATCCGTCAGGGTTGTATTCGGTAAAATGACTGAAAACTCATCACCGCCATAACGAGCAGCGATATCAATCTGACGAATACAGGCACTCAGCCGGCGTGCAATTTGCTTGATGGCCATGTCACCGGCACGATGTCCGTAGTTGTCGTTAATAGGCTTGAGATTATCAATATCGACCATAATAATCGACAACTTACCGCCATAACGCTGAGTACGCCGCAGTTCGGCCTCAAGCGTTTCATAAAACGTGCGGTGATTGAGCATGCCCGTCAGACCGTCTGTTTTGGCTTGACGCTGACTTTTCTCGAAAAGATTAATATTGCCGATCGAAGCTCCGACAAGCTGGCGGAATAACTCGATAATCGCAATATCTTCCTCGGTAAACGATTTTCCCCCGTCCTTGTCGCTCAAGTTCAGAACCCCCACAACCCGACCATGACAAATCAACGGTGCAATAATACAACAACGCGTTTTATAGTTTTTAGAAAACGCCCGCTGGGTCTGTCGAATCGAAGGTGTCTTGTGATGATCCAGATCGTCAACAATCATCAATTCTTTACTCCGAAGCGCAGCTACCATGGGAGAAGGAGGATTTTGATTCAACGAAACAATGTTGTTGATCAGGAAGGGATGATTGTTCTTTTCCAAATGCAAAATATCACTGTTTTCATCAAGAATATAGAGTGAGGCCAATTGGGCTCCAACAAGAGCGGGGATTTCATCCACACAAATATCCGCAATCCGTTTTACATCCAGGCAATTAATCTTTTTGGCAAGCGGCGTAATAATATCCAACCGGCAGTTGCTGAAACAGCCTTTGGCGACTTTTGCTGCTGTAGACTTTTCCTCAGTGCTCATAAACTCGGTCAAACCTTTTATTTTATGATGTCATTATTCAGGGCATCTCTGCGAATATCCATATTTAACACTGTGGCGTATATCGGCAAAACCCGGACGCAGTTTAATCAACATTTGTAAATTGGACAAAAAACCGGATTCAATATCGGATAATTCCCATTAGTACCGTCTGTCTGATTTAATACGTCGGGAGAAATGCCCCTTCACTTAAGCACAGCGACAGGCAACAAGTGATTTTTGTCCTCTTCTGACGCCTTATCGAGTAAAAAAGATACCCTGATGGGATAGAAAGCTTTCCCGAAGACGAAAGGCATGGTTCTCTCGGTTTCATCCTTCGTTTCGGCCTTTAGTCAAGATGCCGCATTCACAAACTGAAGACAAACAACAAGAATCGTCCGATAACCTTCTAAAAGGTCTTTTTGAGAAAATTTGAGAAAATTTGAGAAAAAAATTGACAAAACAAAAACAACTGTTACATTTTGTAAAATATAACAGTTATTTAATTCTGCGGCCCTGCTTGTTTTTCGGCGTGGCGGCAGTGATTAAGAGGAACGGAATTTGCCACATCCAAAGCGATAACACAGTTTTGTATAGGGTGAGGCGAAGGCATCTTTGATAGAGAGAGATGGACCATGCGAACAAAAGAAGCCCAAACATTTCAGATTCCGATAAAATTGTATCGTATTGGAGAAATCGTCCGAAACACCCCTTTCACCCGTCAAACCATTCATAATTACACCACGATGGGACTTATCCAGGAATCTGACTGGACCGAAGGCGGGCATCGATTGTATGACGAATCCGTCTTTGAAAAGCTCTGGAAAATACAGGAAATGCGGAAAACGAAAACGTTGACCGAAATCCGAGAGACTTTGAACTCTTTTGGTAATACCTTGATCACCGTCTGATAAGAGGCAAAAAAGCAAGCAGGGAAGCTGGCAGATGAAAACAACATCAACCACTATTGATAACATCACGGAAATTCTGACCCAGATTATTGAATTCACCGAACGCCGGCGCCACGTTCTAACCTGCAACCTTTTCGATTATAAAAATCCCGGTTTTCACCCCTATGATATGCCGGTTACTGAATTTGCAGACTGCATGACCGAAGCAGTCACGGAGCATGTTTGCTCCCGGCGTATCCTGGTCTGTGACCGCAAGCATGTCCGGTTTGGCGAAGACGGGTGTTTCGATGCGGTTCCCGTCGTCGACCACAAGGCGGAAAAACTTTTATCATCTGACCCGAAACAATATCTGCATTTGCAGATTCATAAGCTCTCTGAAAATTTAATGAATAATAGAATTGCTGTCGAATTGCTCAAGCAAAAACAACAGCGCAATTCAGAATAGAATTGCCGACGAGCGTAAACACAATGATTCGAACTTTATTTAATTTACTTGAAAATAAGATTAAAATTGAATATAAGGGACGACTCATGATAGATGCTGCTTGAGTGGACCGTATCGCAATTGTCATTGCGTCAGAACCATCCAGCAGCGAGAAAACGTTTGTTCATTATTATCGGATGATGCCGGGGCAAGACAATGTATTTACAGAAAAGTCAAGAAAAGCAGCCTGCGGGCGCGATGATTATTGCGATAACCAGCGGTAAAGGCGGTGTCGGTAAAACTAATATCGCAACCAACCTTTCACTCTGCATGGCAAGCGAGAACCAGCGTGTGATTCTGATGGATGCCGATTTGGGACTGGGCAATCTGGATGTCCTGATGAATCTGAATTCCCGTTATAACCTCTCTCACGTGGTTGCGGGCAAACGGACCCTCCAGGAGATTACCCAAATTGGTCCCGGCGGGATCGAGGTCATCTGCGGCGGTTCCGGCATTGAAAGCCTTGCGAATCTAAGCACCTTCCAACGACAACGGCTGATTGAGGAACTGGACCGCCTGCAGGAACGTTCCGATGTCATCATCATTGACACCGGCGCTGGTATTCACTCGACCGTTATCGGGTTCTGCCTTGCCGCTGACCATACCGTGGTCGTGACGACGCCGGAACCCACCGCAATGACGGATGCTTATGCCATGATGAAGGTTTTGGCGTCAAAGGATTATGCCGGAAGAATCAGTCTGCTGGTAAATATGGCGCAATCTCCGGCAGAAGGCAAAAAGATTTATCGACAAATTGCGGACGTCGCCGGCCGATTCCTGAACGTCCCGGTTTATGAAGCCGGGGTTTTGTGTAGAGATGAGTCTTTGCCGCAAGCCGTTCGCAAAAGAGAACCGGTCACGTTGGCCTTCCCGAAGGCCGGCATCTCCAGGGCATTCACAGCAATCAGTCGTCGTCTGACAAAAGGCTCAATCCACCGCGCCGGTCATGAAGGATTTTTTAGAAAAGTCGTCAATTGGTTTTTCTAACCTTGAGTTCCCTTCAAAATCAGCCGATAAGATTTCACCTGTCAATAGGACCGTTTGACCCCTTTTGACACTTACGAAACCGTCAGGAATGAGGGATTGTGAAACTTATCGGACTACGACACGTTAGTATAACCAAAAAATACTTTAAAACACGGAGGTTTTAGGTATGAAAGCTCCCCACTTAGACAAAATTGATATTCAGCAGGTTTGGAGTGATTTCTTCGAAACCCATTCAGAGGGATGTCGCAACATCCTGATGGAACGATATCTCTACCTGGTCAAATATACCGCCGAACGCATTTGGGTCAAATTGCCGGATAAAGTCGAACTGGATGACCTGATTCAGGCTGGCATTTTTGGCTTGATGGATGCCATTGACGCGTTTGATGCCGACCGCGGCGTCAAATTCGAGACGTATTGTGCCCCCCGCATTCGCGGCAGTATTCTGGATGAACTTCGCAGCATGGACTGGGTTCCTCGCCTGGTTCGGGCACGCGCCCATCAACTGGAGCGAGCACGCCAAACGCTGGAAGCCCAATTAGGTCGGATGCCCACCGAGAAAGAATTAGCTGAGGAACTGGAGTTAGATAAAGTTGAATTTCACCGCTTGCAGCGTGATGCCAATGCCATCGGACTGATTTCCCTGAACAATAAATTCAACGAAAACGACGGTGAAAAAGATATCCGTGAAATCGACATTATCGAAGACCAAAAAAGTAAAAACCCCGTCACCGAAGCACAGAAGCGGGATTTGAAAGATTTGGTATCCAAAGGTCTGACCCGCGCCGAAAAACTGATCGTTTTCCTGTATTATTATGAGGAAATGACAATGAAAGAGATTGGCGCCACGCTGGATTTGTCCGAATCAAGAGTTTCCCAGATGCATTCCTCGATTGTCGCCCGTCTCAAAGCCCAAATGGACACCCGTAAAAAGGAATTCGTCATTAACGTGTAGCAATACCCGCCTTCATAATACACCTCCCCTCCCGGCTCACAAAAGCCGCTTTTTTTATGTGGCGATTTGCCCGACCATCATTTTCTTGCATTCCTGGCTCAAAATCAGTATAGTTGCTTTTAATCGTTGAATAAAAAAGGGTTGCGGTATGGAATTTACGAAAATGCACGGGCTGGGCAATGACTATGTCTATGTCAATTGCCTAAGCGGAAACATCGAAAATCCGGCAGAACTGGCCGTTGCGGTCAGTGACCGGCATTTCGGTATCGGTTCGGACGGACTGATTCTGATCTGCCCTTCCGACATCGCCGACGCCAAAATGCGAATGTTCAACGCCGACGGTTCCGAAGCCCAGATGTGCGGCAACGGCATCCGCTGCGTCGCCAAATACATCTATGACCATAATCTGGCGCGCACCCAGACGGAATTTTCCATTCCGGGACTGGGAACGTTTCCAACATCGCTGCAGATTGAAACTCAGCGAGGCGTTCTGACGCTGGGACTGGATATCGATGAAAATGACAACGTCAGCCGGGTGTGTGTGAATATGGGCCAGCCGATTCTGGATGCCGCCCAAATACCCGTCGCAGCCGATTCCGAAACAGTCATCGACCTGCCAATGGCCATCGAAGGACAGGATTTGGCCATGACATGCGTTTCGATGGGCAATCCTCACGCGGTTTTTTTCTGCAAAGACCTGCACGATATCGAATTGGCTCACATCGGCCCGCTTATCGAGCATCACGAACTGTTTCCCGAACGGGTCAACGTGCATTTTGTCAAAGCCGTCGGCCCGGGCGAATTCATCATGCAGACATGGGAACGCGGCAGCGGCATTACCTTAGCCTGCGGCACCGGGGCCTGCGCCTGCGCGGTGGCGGGTGTATTAAATGGACGCTGCCAGCGGCAGGTTACTGCGCATCTGCCCGGCGGGGATTTGGAACTGTATTGGTGCGAACGTGACAACTGCGTCTACATGACCGGCCCAGCCACAGAAGTTTATTCAGGCATCTGGCCTGAATAAACAGACTCTAAATTCGAAACAAGCACTAAATTCCAAAATTCAACTGTCAAAAACATGGTAAGACTTTAGCCAAATGTAAAATACCGACTTGTCATTCCCGCGAAGGAATGTCACCCCCGCGAAGGCGGGGGCGCCGAATCCAGTGTAAAAAGGCCTCCGCCGAAGAGCCTGCCCTGAGCGTAGCCGAATGGGTGGTTTCCTGTTTTTTTACAAACGGCTAAAATATTACAAAACCTGTTTCTATGATTTGGGTTTAGGGTTTTGAATTTGTTTCGTATTTAGAATTTCCTGCTTCGGATTTTTCTTTTAGAGGTCTGGAATGATTTCGGGATAAAGTGACCCCGTGCTGGACACCTTAAAAACATAAATCAATCCCGGCTTGAGTTGCCGATAAACCACATTGCCGAAAACCGCTTTGATGCCGAGCTTTTCAAGCCGCTTGGGATTATTCGACAACTGCCATATCTCATCCCAGAACAATTGCTTATCCTCAATCGACAGTTTTTTGCAGAGTTGTGTATAGCGAGGTGACGGTTGCCCTTCCGTTTCGATAGCATACCCCTGTTCCGGCGGCATCTTCTCACCATAAACCCGCCGCCACAGGTACATCGCCCGCTCTTTGCCGTCCTTAACCAGTTCATCACCGAACGTCACAATCAGTGTGTCAAAAAAGACCACATCCCCTTCGACTTCATATTCCTTCTTCAATATCTGCTTGGTATAGTCGGATGGGTCAACCTCGACAAACAGCAATTTCGTATAAAATTTCCCCTCCCGTGTTTCCTGCGACAGCACTTTGGCATAACCGACCTGATTTTCCTGACTCAAGTTGGATATAGCAGTCTTCAACCCCTCATTTTCATTCAGCAGGTCCTCAATCGTGCGGTTAACCGCCAAATACCGCCACAGAAAAGCCCCTGCCGCAACCAGAATAACCGCCAAAACGATTTTGACACCCGCTTTTATCATTGCTTTCGTCATACTGTTACTATCGGCAAAGCAACCGTGTTTTCCTTGGTTTTTCTTGTTTTGACAATTTAGGCCCCTTTTCGTACAATCCATTCATATCTAAAATAACAGAAAGCACTTTTTCGGCGGCTAAAACAATGATAAAAAAAGGTTTTATCCATGAACAAAATCGAATTCAAACCAAATCAAACGCTCCTGTTCATCGGTGACAGTATTACCGACGCCCAGCGACGGGAACGACCTTATTCCCCCCTCGGTTGGGGATATGTACATTTTGCGGCCAATTTTCTGCTGGCGGCTCGTCCGTTTCTGAATCTGAATATCCAAAACCGGGGCATCGGCGGCGACACGACCGGTGCCCTGCTGACACGCTGGGATACGGATTGTATTGCGCTAAAACCCGACATCGTCAGTCTTATGATTGGCATCAATGACCTGTGGCGTAAATTCGGGGAATCTCGCGAAACACAACGCATGTACATCGGCCCGGTCGAATACCAAACCAACCTGACTGAATTGCTGCAGCGTACCAAAAACGAATGCGGTTCACAGTTAATTCTCATGGAGCCTTACATGTTCTCTGACAACCCGACTGACTCGATGCTTAATGAACTGCCCCGCTATATTGACATTGTCCATACACTCGCACAACAATTTGAAGCTGTTCTCGTTCCGGTACATACCTCCTACATGGCATTGAAACAAAAACGCCCCGCCATCGAATGGGCCAATGACGCCGTTCATCCCACCGAATGGGCCCATGCCTGGATTGCCAGACAATGGCTCAATACAGTTATTGGCGAATAGCTTCTTTTTGTAATGCTCTAAGATTAAAAATACCACCTTTTAAAATGCCGAACAACCGCCAATTGCCAAAACCTGGACTTACTGTCACCTGATTGGTAGAATTGTACAAAGAATGGTACAATATTCCCGCTTTTTTGTCTCTGAAAAATGTGCATCAACACTGTTATTCTTCGACTGTTTTTGATAAATTTCCTGAAAAACAAGCATATTTCATTGAAAATTGACCTGTTTCGCTGATAATTGACGCTTCGTTGTACTGCAAAAATTTGAATATCTTTGAGCGGCTTGTCTTCTTACACAGTCGGCAACGAGCTGTTTTCATAAACTTAAAATAAGGTCAACATGGCGAAATATTCTTTAACAGAACGGCTACAACAGGGAATACTCATCGGTGATGGTGCGATGGGAACGATGCTGTACAGCCAAGGGGCCTTCCTGAATACGTGCTTTGATGAGTTAAGTTTGACTCATCCGGAACTGATTCGAAAAATCCATGCAGACTACATCGAGGCGGGATGCGATTTTATTGAAACCAATTCATTCGGTGCGAATTCACTGAAGCTGGCTCAATTCGGCCTGGCTGATAACGTCAAAGCGATTAACCAAGCTGCAGCAGAAGTGGCTCGAAAAGTTGCCGGGGATGACGTCTTGGTGGCCGGCTCCGTCGGTCCGACCGGAACCAATAATCCAAATCCGAATAAGGAATTGTCCCGAACACTGTCGGCCGCTTTTCAAGAACAGATTCAGGCGCTGGCTTTGGCAGGTGTGGATTTTCTGCTGTTGGAAACATTTACCAATACCACAGAGTTGCAAATTGCCATTGAGGCTGGCGCATCAACCGAACTGCCCATTGTCGCCCAGATGACCTGTACGGACCAGTTTGAAACCTTCTTCGGAACTCCCATCGAAAAAGCAATTGCTGAAATTGCCGCCAGCGAAGCCGTTGTTGCGGTCGGATTAAATTGTTCGCTCGGCCCCTCGGATATGCTGGAAGGCTTAAAACGGCTTCGCCAGGTTACTGACAAGCCGGTCTCGATTCAGCCGAATGCGGGCCTGCCCCGCCGGGTCGAGGGACGGACATTGTATATGTGTACGCCCGAATACATGGCCGAGTATGCCAAACGTTTTTTTGAAAATGGAGCCCGCATCATCGGCGGTTGCTGCGGAACGACACCGGCACATATCAGGGATATTGTCAGGACTATCCGTGTCCTGGACAAAGCCATGGCGGTAAAACCAGCCCGCGCTTCAGTCACCGTTACGGAAACAAAACCAACCGGCATGAAATCTGTCCCGCTTGCAGAAAAAAGCGGGTTTGGAAAGAAACTGGCCGCAGGCCTACCCATTACCTGCATAGAGTTAACACCGCCTCGCGGTGTAGATGCCAATAAAATTATTGAAAGTGCCAAACTCTGCAGCGAACATGGTGTGGATGCCATTAATATTCCGGACGGACCACGGGCCAGCGCCCGGCTTTCACCGTTGGTAACCGCATTGAAGATTGAACAGGCCGTCGGCATCGAAACAATCCTGCATATTTGCTGTCGGGACAAAAACCTCATCGGTCTGCAGTCGGACTTGTTAGGGATTCACGCAATGGGATTGCGAAACGTTCTGCTGATTACCGGTGATCCACCGAAATTAGGCGAGTACCCGGATGCGACCGGCGTGTTTGACCTGGACTCAGTTGCGCTGACTCAGGTTGTTCGCGGCCTTAACTGCGGACTGGATATTGCCCAGAATGAACTGCCGCAACAACTCTCGTTAACCATCGGCGTCGGCGCCAATCCGGTGGCTTCGGAACTGCACCGGGAAATCGAACGGTTCAAACAAAAAACCACTGCCGGTGCGGAATATGCGATTACCCAGCCGGTTTTTGATGCGGGCATGTTCTTTGATTTCAAAGAGGCCGTTCGCGATTGCAACTTGCCTTTTATCGCGGGCATCTGGCCTTTCACCAGCTATAAAAATGCCGAATTCATGGCCAATGAAGTGCCGGGGGTTGTCGTTCCCGAAACACTTTTGAAGCGCATGTTCAAAGCAAAAACACGCGAAATGGGGCGAAAAATCGGGATTGAAATCGCACAGGAGATGATCGCCACGCTCTCGCCGCATGTGGCGGGGTTTGCCGTTAGCGCTCCTTTTGGCAATATCCGCATCGCCCTTGCGGCGTTGAGAAAAATCGAAACGACCGAATTATAAACAAAAGAGACAACATTGTGAGGCGCTCAACCTTCAAAGACCTGCCGAACGATTGGGTTTGCCCGATGTGTTATGTCGGCAAAGATTCCTTTGACCCCGTCGATTAAATCATTCATATCACACAAAAACGAATGCATAACCAATTTTCTTCTTTTCACCAGCCCTACTACAAACAGGAACGGAAAAAGCGGGTATGCCAAATGTTACATGAATTGGGGCCCTTGACTTTTTATTTGATACTGTCGCACAAAATTTGAATATTTTCTAAGGCCTCTTCTTTCGGCAAAATTTGTTCGTATAAGGAAAGGGCCTCCTGACGTCTTCCCAGCAAGACTAAAGCAGTTGCCATATTTGAACGATAACGCGTATTTTCCGGGGCAACACCTGCGGCTTGTGTAAAGTATTTTAGTGCCTTGTCGTAATCTTTTCGAATCAGCCAGCACATTCCAAGATTATTCAGGAGAACGGAATCATTCGAGTTGATCTCAAGGCCGGCAGACAGCGTATTGATTGCATCCGGAATACGGCGATGCCGCATTTGTAATTCGGCCAGACTGTTATATGCCGGAAAGAAATCCGGATACTCATTCAATATCCTTTCTAATATAAGCTGTGAATCCCGATCTCGACCTTGGGACATAAGGATATCAGCCATGATATAAAGTGTTTTAGCCGTTGGCGGACGATCCGAATCAAAGGGATCAACCACTTTGACATCCTTGCTCGTCTGCGCCTGTAAAACATTGCTTTGTTCGGCACAGCCAACAAAACAGAAAAAAGAAACAAGAAGGACCGCTTGAAAACCAATTTGCTTGATTATTTGGTACCTAATCAAAATTGAACCTGCATTCCGCCACCGCTACCAGGCGTATCTTTGGCCTTTTCCAGGATTTGGATAACCGAACCGGAAGGCATTCCATCCCCGCCGGGCATCCCGTCGGTTATATTAATCTTATTCTGAGCAATTCCGGCCTCCAGCAGTTTCTCATACACCATGAGTCCGCGAGCCTGGTAAAGCAAATCATCAGCACTGCCCTTCTGGACAGTTATTTCGCCTGGATTCTGCTGGAAATGTTTGATTAAAACAGACAAGTCGCGGTCTCCAATGGTGTTCAGGTCAGCGCTGTTGTTCACAAAATGATACGGATAAAGCGTGTGCTGGGCAATAATCGCATTCTGTATGGCCAAATCCGAATAACTACCGACAATCGCCCGATTGGCCTGATCCTTGTCGATGGGATTGGCAATTGGTTTTTGTGTCTGCGGGCAGCAGCCGCACAAGAAAATTCCACAAATCAAACTAATTGCGACAAGTGCTTTTTTCGTTTCCATTTTTAGTTCTCCCAATATTAGAATTATTGTTGCAATGCGTTTGTAAGAGAAATCACCGCCGGCCCCACCATAACGAGCAAGGTTGCCGGAAAAATAAACAAGATCATCGGAATCAATAACTTGACGCCCATTTTTTCCGCTGCTTCCTCAGCGGCAAAACTTCGTTCTTCTCGTATAGACTGCGCAAAAATCCGCAAGGTATCAGCAATGCTGGTTCCAAAGCGGTCTGTCTGAATCAAAATGGCCGCAAGGGATTTCAGGTCATCAACTCCTGTTCGATCAGCCATGTGCTTCATAGCGTCAATTCGACTGACACCAAGATGCATTTCAAAATTGGTCAATGACATGGAACCGGAAAGAACGGAACTGACCTGTCGAACTTCGTCGGCCACAATATTCCACGCCATATCCAGCCCCAGTCCCGAAGAAACGCAAATCTCCAGGAGATCAATCGCCTGCGGCAGATTCCTGTAAATTTCATCGTGCCGCTTTCGAAGCCGGGAAACAATCACAATATTAGGAAGGAAAAAAAACAGAGTACCACCTAAAAAGATGATCATCAGTTTCGTGCCCAAGTCCATTTCTTTCGATAGCACCATCACAAGCAGTGAACCGGCAACTAATCCGATCACAAACAGCAGCAATTTGACCCCCATATAAATCGTCGGCGCATAGGCGTTCAGGTATCCGGCCTGTATCATCTGTTCCCACAACGCCGTACCGGATCGTCCATGAGAAACAATATTCCCCACTTTAACCAAGAATGCCAAAAAGCCTTTGCCGCTCTTTGTTTCTTTATGAAACGGATCGTCTTCGAGAATACCGAGCATCTTTGACTCGATTTTCTTTTGCTTGTGTTTGTGAAGAACCAGAATCACTCCGCCAATGGAAAACACCATCATAAACACAAGAACTGAAATATAAAGATTTTCAGTATTCAGGAAATTCATTTTATTCCGTCGTTTATTTAAAAATTAATCTTAATCATTTTGTTCATCATCCATGACCCCAACAGAATGTTCACGAACGCCACAAGCAGCATCATCCTGCCTTGGGGTGTTGTATAAAGCGGGTTCATGTATTCTCTATTCATTATATTCAGTAAAATAAACATAATGAACGGCATAGCGATCAAAATGGCTTTACTAAACTGGGTTTGTGCGGTCAGCACACGAATTCGCTTGTTCAACCTCATTCGGGAACGAACCACGGACGCCAGACTGTCGACTAAGTCCGCCAGATTCCCACCGCTTTGCAATTGGACGGAAATGGCCGTTGCAAACAATTTGAATTCGGTGTTGCGATTTACCTTAGCCGCATTCCGGATCGATTCCCTCAGGTCGCTTCCAAAGGCCTGTTGTTGATAGATCTGCCCGAAAATTTTCCCCAGGGGATCACCAATTTCTTCAGCGATCAACTGAAAGGCTCCCACTAAGGGATGACCGGCACGCAAAGCTCTGGCGGCAACGCCCAATGCATCCACCAGTTGCCGTTCAAATAAGTTGGCGCGTTTCATAATCAAACTTTGAGTATATTGCAGAAAAATATAGAACGCCGCAAATGCCGCACAGATTCCCACCCATGGATTCTTGGTAAGGCCGTATCCCACAATGAACGCCAAAAAGACTAAACAAAATACGCCCAAAACGATTGTACGTAACGGAGCATTGAAACCGGCATCTTCGATCCATTGATCAATCCGTTCGCGGATTCCGGGCTTATGATCTAAATCAAACTGCTCCGTTTCAAGCTTGATCTGCACATCTCGCCATAACCGTAAGACTTCCGAATCCTTGCTGAATTCGGGGGATATCCCCAGCCGTCTTTGAATGGCTTTAAGTTTAACAAGATACCGTCCGAGCCAAAGAAAAACGCCGATGCACCAGAGCGATAACGCTAATCCGAAAACGGCGAAGATAATAATCCGGTTGATGATTATTTCAATATCCATACGCGACTATCTTTACTTTTTCCCTTTAGTAGAATGCGTCTCAAGTACGCGCCGCTGGAAAAGGTCAGCAGGAATTTGAATTCCCTGTGCCAGTAATTTATCAACTAACCGTGGACGGACACCGCAGCTTTCAAAGCGTCCGAACGCATTGCCGGCCTCATCCACGCCCTGCTGCTGGAATCGGAACAGGTCGTTCAAGCAGATGGTGTCTCCTTCCATGCCGGTGATTTCGGCGATATTGACGATCTTTCTTTTTCCGCCGACCAGACGGCTGACCTGAACCAAAATATTCAGTGCAGAACTGATTTGTTCACGAATGGCTTTGACCGGGAAATTCATCCCCGCCATACTCACCATATTTTCAAGACGTCGCAAAGCATCTCTGGGATTGTTGGCGTGAATCGTTGTCATCGAACCTTCATGGCCCGTATTCATCGCCTGTAACATGTCCAGCGCTTCGTCACCGCGCACCTCGCCGATAATGATCCGGTCAGGTCGCATACGCAGGCTGTTGCGAACAAGATCGCGCTGAACCACCTGTCCTTTTCCTTCGATATTAGGCGGACGGGTTTCCAATCGCACCACATGCTTCCGCTGCAGTTTCAATTCTGCTGCGTCTTCGATCGTCACGACACGTTCTCCGAGAGGAATCCATCGTGACAGTGCATTGAGCAGGGTTGTTTTACCGGAACCCGTTCCGCCGGAAATCAAGATATTGGTCTTGCACTGTACACAGGATTCGAGAAAGAACGCCATGTCGTCCGTAATCGTCTGAAATTCCAGCAGACGATGGATATCGATTGGGTTGGTTCCGAACCGTCGGATGCTCAGCGCCGGTCCGTCCAGTGCCAAAGGAGGAATAATCGCATTTACACGGGAACCATCCGCCAGGCGAGCATCCAACATGGGAGAACTCTCATCAATTCGACGTCCTACATTGGTCCCGATTCGCTGAATCACACGCATCAAATGCGGATCATCCCGAAATGAAATACTGGTATGCTCCAACATACCTTCGCGTTCAATATAAACATCTTTATGGCCGTTCACCAGAATATCACTTATCAGCGGCTCACGTAACAGCGGCTCCAGCGGTCCCAATCCAAAAATTTCATCCATCACCTCGTTATGCAATTGTTGCTTTTCCGGACTGGAAAGGGGGTACTGTTCCTGGGCCAGCAGAGTGTCAATCTTGGACGATATCTCCTGCTGAAGGCTGTCTACAGACAACTGCTGTGCTTCAGACAAATCTAACAGCCCCAGCAGCCGCCGGTGTACTTTTGCCTTAATGCCGTCTAATGTTGTTTTTTTTTCAGATTCTTTAACCTCGGTTACACCGTCTGTATCATCCATTTAATCCACCACTCCGATTGAGTCATTAATCTTCCGGTTTATTCTGGATTTCTGCGACCAACTTCAGGAAGTCTTTACGCATTTTCGACCGCGGAGCAACCTCGGCCAGTGTTTTGCCTTTGTTCTGGCAATTTATCGCGTTTCGCCAATCACTGCGAATGCTATAGATATTCTTGATTCCCAGCGCTTTCTGCCCGTCATCAGCTTTAATCATCGAACCCCGTTTCTGAAAACGGTTGGCCAGCGGAATAATTTTCTGATCGGCCATGCCCATACTCTTAAAGGTCGAGATGATCGAGCGGGCGAACTTCAAATCCTTCAAGGTCAACTGAAAGACCACGATGGTAAAATCACTCATTTCGCTAAGGCATTTGACCACCTGCTCATCCAATCGGGGTGCATCAATAACGGTATAAGCATACGTTTGACGGCATGCCTGAAGGACCTGTTTTAGATTGTCATAATTGAGCGAATCAGTCGGGGTTTTCCTCGCCCCTGCCGGGCTTAACAGCACATGAAAGTCTTCCATATAAGCGCATGAACTGGACTGAATCAAATGCGGATCGATTTTCCCATCAAAGTCCAACACATCTTTAATTCCGTACTTGGAGTTAATGTCCAAATAAGCCGCCGCCGCGCCGTAACATCGGTCCAGGTCGATCACCAGTACCGGTTTCGATGTGGCCATGCGCATTTCCATCGCCAGATTCAGGGAGACTGTAGTCGCTCCGCAGCCGCCGCTGGCCGAAAAGACTGTCAGGACGGACCCTTTTTTGCCTTTGAGTCGCGGATGGCTCAAAAACCGGCTCATGACCCCGGACAGCTCTTTCTGGAGCGAACCTTTCTGCAGAAAATGCCGTGCTCCGGCCTGCATTGCCGAAAGAATCAATTCCTGCGTGATATTTTCCGAGACAACCACCGTGCATATCTCCGGACGCGACCGAAGCAACTCTTCTAATTGCCCCAGCGTTTCCTGAGCGTTCGGGTCAATATCAACGATTCCGGCTTTCACATCGGACGTTTCCAGATATTTCTCAACCGACGCAGCATCCGGCAGGACTTTATCAATCGTAATCGGTGAACCATTCTGCGCGACATCACTGACGTGATGAATCGTCTGTTCATCTTTGGTGACTAAAAATATTTTAGTTTTTCCAAGCATGTTTACACCTCATTATTAAATCGCACATCCCTGCTGTCAGTAATCCTGTGAAAACATTGTTTTTACGAATCTCTATGTTTTTAAATCATATTTGTTTACCAAAAAATTATTCTTCTGCCATCGGGACCATACCCGCTTCGCTGGCGGGTGCCTGCATCCCGTAAGAATCCCATGCGCCGGGGCCGTTTAACTGGTCCAGGCCCAACTGTTTGAGCCATTCGGCATCGATGGAATTGAGTTTCGCCGGTTCATCGCTCTCAAGCTGTCCGTCAATATACAATTCCCAGTCATTCGGAGCCTCATGAAGCATCCCCGGCATCGGGGCGGTTTTGGGGTCAATATTGAGCGGCTCAACCAGATTGGCCGTGACTAAAATCACCAGTTCCGTTTCTCCCTTTTGATAGCTGACCGAACGGAACAGCGGTCCCAGCACCGGCAAATCTCCGAGCAGCGGGAGGGACTGCGTTGACGAATCCACATTTTGCTTAAGCAGCCCGGCCATCGCGAAGCTTTGTCCGCTTTTCAGTTCAAGTGTCGTCTCCGCCTTGCGGGTCAACAGCGCCGGCACCGTAATATTATTAACCGTCACACCGCCGACACTGGTAATTTCACTGACCTCCGGAGCCGTATATAAACGGATGGTGTTATCGCCCAATACGGTCGGCCGGAATGTCAGCCGAACGCCATATTCTTTATATTCAATGGTGATCGAGTTGCTGCTACTGCCTCCCTGAGTAACGGGAATCGGGTATTCACCGCCGGCCAGAAAACTGGCTTCCTCACCGTTGAGGGCAACCAGAGTCGGATTTGCCAATAAACGCAGGTATTGATTTTCTTCCAGTGCATCCAAAAAGAATGCCAGATCGGCGCCGGGCACATGACCAAAAGCCGTCGCGGAAGAGCCAACTTCATATCCCGTAATCCCGCCGGGCCAAAACGTAATGCTGTCTGTTAACTGGCCGCCGGGGGCAATGCCGCTTGTAAAATCACTGCCCGCTTGTGTCCAGTCAATACCCAGTGACCGCAGGCCGCTTTTGCTGACCTCGGCAATCCGCACCTGCAATTCTACCTGCTGGACGCCGGCTAGGTCTGACATGTCGATATAACTGATCTTCGCCTTATCCAGAAATTCATGCAACTGCTGGATATGAATCGCATTACGATGATGCCCTTTGATAATCAGATTTTCGCCCGACTGCGAAACGCTCAAATCCGACATCGGAAACAAATCACTCATGGTCGCCTGAAAGGCGTCCACATCGAGTACCACACTAATCTTTTTCTGCAAAATCTGGGTCTCGTCCTCATTCCAGAGAATGATGTCCGTCGTTCCAATAGAAAGCCCCTGAATCAAAATCTGGTCCGGGGTCAGCACTTGTACATCCGCAACGTCCGGGTCGGTAATCGCGACGCGAACGACCTTCCACGGCGTCTGGAGGATTTGGGACTGCCGATGCAGAATGGTGACCTCTGCATCGCCGGTTGAACCGACCACGCTGACCATTCCCTGGCTATCACTGACCGGCAAACCGAAGGAAAGGATGATTCCCATGATAACTCCCGTCAGCAGCAGATTTCTAAACGGTACCCTTTTGATTTGAATGTTTTGCGTCGTTTTCATGTAAGACCCCTTTGCCATCTAATGTCCTAACTAATGTCCTATTTTTACGGCGTCGTTTCATTGACCTGTACATCGGTTATTTTATTGCCGCGGATGACCGTAACATCCCAGTTGGGTGATTCCTGTTCGCTCCATGCATTTAAGGGAGCGGACGGACTGTCGGATGAATCCGATGATGGGGCACCCGGATTTGTTTTGACCGTTGTGCCTAAAAGCCCGCCCATGCGGCTCAGTTTGCCGCGGTTCAGGACCGTCGCTTCCGGATTGACCGGGTCGGTATCCAGCGGGTTGCGCAGGGCCAATGAAATGCTGCCATTATTGATGGCCAACTGCAGCGCTTCGGCCTGTTTGGAATCCAGCTCCAGCGTCACCGTCAGCCGCTGCGAGGTGGCGCGAGAGGCCTTTTTGCCCTCTTGGTCGGGGGTAGTGAGCATGGATTCGCCGGCGATGGCCAGCACCTTGACGCGCTCCAGCAGCGTCGTGGACAGCGCCTCGCCCTTGCTTTCGCCGCTCCGGCTGCTGCCCGAAAGCTTAAAGGAGGCTAATACATCGACAAAACAACGCGGGTACAGCAGGCCGCCGGAAACCTGGTCGCCGGAAACGGTAACGCTGACCGCCCGCATCCCCGGTCCCAGCAGTGCGGCAATATCGGCCGGGCCGCCCTGCGCCAAAATCTTGGACTCCGTGAGGATTTGCCCCTTGACCACATCCATCGACAGAACCTTGCCGATGACAAGAGCGGTATTGGTGAAACAACCCGCCGGGGCATCGGATTTTATGATTTTGCTGATTTCAACGTCCTCAGCGGTCAAAACCGACCATACCGGCAGGTCTGTGGCCGCCAGGACAACCGGAATTTCACCGCGGCTGGATTGTATAGAACTGTCAACACGAAGGGCATTGACCAACAATACCACGCAGATAGAGGCCAGAATACCCAGCCCGACCAGAAACCCTATTGTCCATTTCATAATTCAGTCCTCATTTTTTCAATTATCAATATCAAACGTCAAACGTCAATCATCAATTTATCACTACCCTTCTTTGGACATCGTCGCCGTAGCGGTCAAATAGTCAGGGGTAAGAATCCAGCTTCCCAGCGGCAAAATATCAACTTTGGTTTCCTTCGTTGCCGGAACCTCGATCGTGAGTTTCAACTGTTGTCCTATCCCGGTAGCCGCCTCATACGTAACCCAATCCGCGTTATAATTTTTAATCCCGGCTGCGGCTATCCGGTCGCTGATTAATGTGTAAACGTCGCTTGAAGTCGTAGTCGCAAGACTGGCGACACGCGCGGCATGCCGGGTAATATTGGTGATTTGCTGGTATTTGAGAAAAATCCAGCCGTATTTCAAAGCCCCAAAGGTAACCATCATCACAATCGGCAGCAGCAGCGCCGCTTCGACTGTTTCCAGCCCCCGGCGGCATCTGTTTTTATTTTTATTGACCTTCATAGTTCACCTCAAAAATATGATTTAGGACAAATCCTTAACTAAAAACTAAGAACTATGAACTAAAAACTAAGCTATATATCGCCGCACAGAGCACTCCGGCGAAAATCGCCGGCCCGTAAGGAACCGTCAGCCGCTCAGTGGCATGGCCATCCTGGCCATGATCGGCCTCTGGCCGAATCCTTAACTAAAAACTATGAACTAATAAAACGATAGATCGCCGCACAGAGCACTCCGGCGAAAATCGCCGGCCCGTAAGGAACCGTCAGCCGCTCAGTGGCATGGCCATCCTGGCCATGATCGGCCACGGCCAAAGCCGTCCGTGCCGCCTTGCCAACGCCTTGCAGGGTCACAAACAGAAAAAAAGAGACAATCATACCCTGAATATTATTGAGCACCTCGAAAAAACGCCCCTTATAGGCGGCTTTCAGCAGGGCCATCACAATGCCAAAGAGCGACACAAAAATCAGCACCGCCGGCACTTCATTGAGTCCCAGCCATGCGCCTGCCGCGGCCATCAGCTTCGCGTCGCCGGCGCCGCCGCCGGCAAATATAAACAAGATGACATATGGCAGCGCCAAAAGTATCGCCGCCAAAAAACCACTCTTAAATCCGTCCCATCCGGAAAACATCGCCGCCTGCACCAGTCCTGCCGCAAATAAGGGCAGGGTTAACACATTCGGGATTCGGCGGCTTCGGATATCCCAAAGTGCCGCAGCCAGTGAGGCGCCCAAGACGACGCCCCACTGGAAAATTGCAACACTGTTGTTTGCAGTTAACAACATGCGAATTCGGTATTTGGATAATATTAACCGCCTATAGGCGCTTCCGTGTTCAAATCGGTATCCAAAGACCCGAATTGGGCCGCTACCCAGTCGCCGATACTTGCGATGAAAGTCACAATACCAACCACGATCAATCCTGCGATGATCGCATATTCGACTGTTTCCAGTCCCTTTTCATCTTTCAAAAAATTAACCAGTGTCTTCATTGTTTCCACCTTTCAAAAATATACACAGGCATCCCATAGAAGATCGAAATATGAGACGGTTCTTTCAAATTAGCGGGGCATGAGTTACACTAATGTTGGTAAAAATTAGGAGTAACTCATGAATCCCGCTAAACATCAATATACCATTCT
>JADHXS010000036.1 GCA_016782835.1 Phycisphaerae bacterium
ATCCAGTGGAACAATTATTTTTCCACGAGCGTATTTAAAGCCGGCGCTGAGGGCGGCGGTTTGCCCGAAATTCCTGCGGAAGCGGATAAGGCGTACATGCGGCGTCCTTTTGCAGATATCAGTCAAAATTGAGAAACTGTTATCGGTACTTCCGTCGTCAATGTAGATGATTTCATAGTCATTATCGACCAGTGCGACAACGATTTCATCGTGCAATTTCAACAAACTGTCTTCTTCGTTGAACACAGGTATCACTATTGATAACCGGGGTTGTTCCAAATTGTTCATAAGAGACTCCAAAACAAGCACATACGAATCACGGATAAATTTTACAGAGAACGGCGCTTTCTGTAAAGACTTATCTGCAATAGACCGAAAAGACAGTTGCTAACCGAACAGTTTTTGGTAAACTTGAAGCTCTTATCGGCGTATTTATCAAAGAAAGTTGTAAAAAAATAAATTTAGGGAATTCTGGAATGAAAATGTACAAGAGTTTAAGCGTTATTGGTATCTTACTAACCATTGTTGTTCTGACGCAATCGGGTTGCCAGCCGGGGCAGGCCGGAACAGATAAGCAGGAACCTGGAATGGCGCCAGACCAGCAGCAAATCCAGCAAACGGTAACGGGGGCCGAGCCGGCTTTAGGTCAGGATGTTCCGGCTATTTCGATTGAAAATCCGGTTCATGATTTTGGTGAGATGGGGCCTGGTGCGAAAGATAAATGTGAATTTAAATTTAAGAATGCCGGTACCGGCACATTGATAATAGACCGTGTTCAGAGTACATGCGGGTGCACTGTACCCCAGTTAAAGAAGAAAGAGTATGCGCCGGGCGAAGAAGGGGTTGTCAGTGTGTCTTTTCATGCGCCGAGTACCAAGACTAATACAACAAAACATCTCTATATTATCTCGAATGACCCTAAAACGCCTCGGGCCGAGTTGACAATCAAGGCAGAGGTTGTTGTTAAAGTTGAGGTGTCCCCTGAAAATGTAGAATTACGGCTGGATGAGGATAACTCGGGGATGTCTGATATTATCCTCAAAAGTCTGGACAGCCGCGAATTTTCAATCAAAAGTATCACCGTTTCCCCTCAAAACGTCATTAGAATACCTTTTGATGCCACCCAAAAAGCCAAAGAATTTGTGCTTAAGCCGGTTGTTGATAAGCAAAAGCTTAATGAAACTAATACGGGGATTATCCAGATAAATACCGATCATCCTCAGTCCGGAACATTGGTTGTGCGTTACCATGCAACGCCGCAATATGAAGTTTCCAGACCTCGAATTATTCTGCAAAATGTGACACCGGGTGTTCCGATTGTTAAAGATGTCCTGATTCGCAGCAATTATAACAAGGATGTTGAAATTGAATCTGTTGAGTCCAGAAATGGTTATATGGAGATAGAAAGTCAGGAAAAAGACGGTCAACATCTTCAATTGCAGGTCAAAATTACCCCTCCTGAGCAGGAAACATCGTCCAGGCGTTATATTACAGACGAACTGAAAATTATGCTGAAAGACGGGACGACGTTGACAATTCGCTGCAGTGGTTGGTTTAAGCTTAAATAGCATCGGTTTACAATCGCGGCATTTTTTCAATATCGCTGTATTAGACGCTTTATTCTGCGTTCTTTTCTGGAACCCGGCATGATTTAAGGTGTCTAACGGAATAGCGTTAAGCCGAGATTTTTGTTGGGGTGTCTCGGCTTGAAAATTGATGGAACAATGGGTGTGTCGGAGAATAAATGCTTAAAACACTTCGAATAACCAGTCTGATTGCATTGGTGCTGGCCGTTTGCGGTGTACTTTTCATCGTTTTTTGGGGTCTTAGAGAGAATCCGGATATCATCGCGTACCTTGATAGCCCCGGTGTTGTTAAGCAATTTGAAGACAAAGTCACGGATGGGGGGAAAAAAGAGCTTAAATCACCGCTTGTGGATGAGGCTCATAAATTTGCCTTGCGGATTGATCCGCCTCCGCTTCCGAAACCGCCGATGCCGGATAAACCTAAGCCAGAGCCGAAGGAATCGGTAAAGCGTGAGCCGCCGAAGCCGGAGCCACCAGGGCCCAAAGGGCCGATTAATGCAAAATTTACCCTGCTGGCAACGGTTCTGTGTGAAACCGATTCGAGTCGGTCTATGGTCCTGCTTCGGCAGACAGGCAACAAGGAAGAATGGTTCTGGCAGGGCGAACGTGTCGGGAACCTGGATATTGATGAGGTTCGCAACGGCAGTGCGATTTTCTCACAAGGCGGTCGCAGTCCGCAGGAATTATTTGTTCCTGCTAAACCTCAGACGAAATCTTTGCTGAAGGCCGAGGGAACGGCGTCGGCGTCCTCTGTTACCGGTTCCAGCAGTATTGATGTTCAATTGGGCCCGGGTTCCGGGACCTCGGCGACGGCATCGGCCGTTCCGTCTGCGGTGAATCGCCAACCGGGAAGCGTTTCAGGGTCAAGCGGTTTGATTCGAATTGAACGAGACCGAGATGTTTCGACGGTGCGTGATGAGATTTCTTCCCGGATAAAGCAGGTCAGAACCGTTCCCGAACCGCGGACTCCCGCAGAGCAACGAGCCTCCATTGAGAGCAATATTCAAAATATTCAGAATATCATGAATCAGGAAAGCAGCAGTGTCAATGAAGAACAGCGGGAAAAAGAAAATGAAGCCTGGATGAAATTGCTGAGCGCATTACAAAGCGAAAAGGAAACCCTTAAGACTGCCGAGGCTTTGATGAAGGAGCAAAACGAAACGTCAGAAGCGGATGATAAGGACGTATCAGAAGCAGACACGCAGCCAACCGATCCCAATGAGAAATAAATGAAACCGATGACATTGTTTAATCATATATGGAGCCGTCTATGCATTTTGTAAACGATGGAAAATGTAAACAGTGGAAACTATATCTGGTCATGTGTATTTCATTGACCTTCCTGTTAGCCGGTCATTGCGCGCTCATGGCTGAGGCGGATGATACCAATGGTGTCTTACGCAGCCGGGCCTATAAATTTCATCATATTACAAGTCAGCAGACCCATGAAATGCTTTTGCGGTTGAAGATTGGTAAGAGTTTTGATGCGTTAAGCGATAACGTCTTGATCGTGACCAGCGATATCGGCTCCGATTTGGTTAAAACAACGGGTGTGATTACGATTTTGGATCAACCGAAGCCGGTCGGGATTCGTGTTCTGCTGGTCAAGACCGACCAGCAGCCGCTTCCGGATATTGATGTATTACGTGCCGCAATGAAGACCTTTTCCGTTGGAACGATGATGGATGCTCCGCCGAAGGGGGCGGAGAAGCCGGTGATACTCGATATTTTAGATAACAAATTGATAGCGATTGCCGCCGAAGAGCTTTTACCTGAAATTGAAAAAGCAGTTGAAGCATGGAAAGAGACCAATCTGCCCCAACCGCCTTCAGAGCAAATGGTTGAGGGAGAAACTTCCGAACAAGAACAACCTGAAACGACCAAAGCCGCTGTCGAGCCAGCGGCTCAGACCGAGGAGCCTGAATCCAAACAAGAAACAACTGCTGAGCCCCAAGAAATAAAACAGGAAACATCGCTGGAAGACATTATGGTTCGGCTGCTTGAAGAAGAGGAGGAGGAAAGCACTGTTCCTAAAATGGTGCCCCTCCAACCGGAGAAAACTGAAGCCGAGGAAGAGGATTTAATGGGCATGCTCGAAACGGAACCGAATACAACGGAGGAGTATATCGGGGATGAGTTGCTGAAGGTTCTTTTGGAGGAGGAGAAAAAGACCCAGCCACAACCGGAAAAGGGCGAGGCACTGACCGAGGCCCAAATTGCAGTTCAGCCGGAATTGGAGATTGAAACAAAGAGTTTACCTGAGCAGAAGGAGCTGGGAGAGGAAAAAACCCTTCAGCAGGCGATTGAACTGTTGCTGAAAGCTTCGCCGAAAGAGAAACCAACCCAAACCACAGTTCCGGTGGCTGCGGAAGAACCGCAACGTTCTGATGCGGTTTCCGAGAATTTACGGCTTCAGCGCGAAATTGCGATTCTTCATCAGCAAATGGCTGAAATTCAGGGACAAAAAACGGCATCCGGCGAGTCGCAGGAAGTTGAAGAATCGGAATCTGAGAAGCCGGAGCCGAAAATTATCACTCAAAAAGCAACCACTCAGACAGAATTTGAAAAGGCGATTGGCGACAAAGAGCTGGAAACTGTGATTGATCTTCCCCAGGAAGTGGAACTGGAGAATTTGGTGGATTTGGTGGGCAAGCAGTTAGGTCTGAACTATATGTATGACCCGGCCATTCTCAAAAACCAGAAAGTCTTTCTGAAAATTCATCAGGGCAAGATTAAAGTCAAAGATCTCTACGGGCTGCTGGAATCTGTCCTGCGATTCCGGGGATTCGTTATGACGCGTCGCGATGACCTGGTAACCATTATTAAGTCTGCGGATGCCAATCAGGTCGCCGCCCAAGTGGATACGGTTTTCCGGACGCCGGGTGACCCGATCCAGCCGGGTGATATTATTGTCAGTACGATTTTCCAATTGGACAATATCGGAACGGATACGGCCAAAAAAATGCTCACCGCGATGAAACTGGGGCTGGCCAACGGTTTCCAGGAAATCCCGGAAACCAATACGCTCATTGTAACGGATTATGCTTACCGGATGGCGCGGATTGAAGAAGTGCTTGCGATGGTTGATGTTGCCGGAGATGAGAAGATCTTTGAATACCGGTCGCTGAAATATATGCAGGCGGCGGAGTTGGTCACAAAGGTCAAAGAGCTAGTTGGCCAGATGGAAGGCGTTTCGATGCAGGTAAATGCCGGGCCAGCGGCGCCGGCGACTCCTACGAAGTATACTACCCAGCGCGTACGCAACCCCCAGACAGGACGCATTGAGACCAAACGTGTTCCGGTGGAGACGCCGCCGACGCAGGCAGGCGGTCCATCAAAGACGGAGAAAAAAGATACGGTGTATATCAATACGGATGAGCGGACGAATCGGATTCTGATGATCGGCACCCAAAGTCAAATCGATACGATTAACCAACTGGTTGATACCCTGGATGTACCGCAGTTCGATTTGCGGGTTGTGAAGGAGTATGTAATCCAGAATGTCGAGGCGATCGAGGTTGTCAATGTCCTCAATGAACTGGGGCTTGCCAATATCAAAGTATCGACTTCAGGGGCCTCGACGAGTACCACGGCAGCCCAGCGAGCTGCTGCGGCAAGAGGCGGCCAACCCCAACAGGCGGCGGCTCCAAGCACTTCTACTTCAAGCGGCGGTGCTGACCAGCCAAGTATTTCCATTCGACCGGCCACCAATTCGCTGCTGGTCAACGGGACCGAAGAGCAGCATCAGGCGATTGAACTGGTGATTGCACATGTGGACGTGGTTCAGAAAGACCAGCGGACGATTCGTGAATACGAAATTCAATATGTGGATACGCAGGAAATTATTGATACGATGACGGAGCTGGGAATGATTTCGTCACAGAGCATTAAAGGTGGGACATCTTCGACCAGCGGCCGTTCGACGTCCACCGGGCGAACCTCTCGAACCGCCGCACAGCAGCAGACCGCACCGGAAGCCGGCGCTGGCGCAGTGCCAACGCTGACGGGATTGGCTGGCGAAGAAGGTTCCGCCGAAGACATTACGGCGCAGGAACCGCAGATCGCCATTCTGGAAGCGACGAATTCGCTGCTGGTGTACGCGACGCCGCGACAGCACAAAGCGATTTCGCTTTTGATTGCCCATGCGGACCGTGTGCCGGAAACCACGACCACGCCGTATGTGGTGTATGCACTGGAAAATCAGGATCCGCTGGAACTGTCGGAAGTTTTGACCAAGCTGATTCAGGAAACGGTTGAGGAGAAAGGTAAGACGTCCACGCCGGAATCCAAAATTCAAACGTCCGGTGCCGCCGCCGGGGGCGGGACTGTACCGACCCTGGAGGAAGAGAGAATTCGCATTATTCCGGATGAAATGTCTTATTCCTTGATTGTCTATGCCAACAAGCGAAACCAGCAGTGGATTGCAGAATTGATTCAGGAACTGGATGAATACCGGCCACAGGTATTACTGGATTGTACGCTGGTGGAAATCACAAAAGACGATGCGTTTAATTACAGTCTGAATCTTATCAGCAAGAGCTACGATGGCACATCTATACAAACGGGTTCGCCTGTTGCGGCTGATGCAATATATGGCGATTTCAGTAATACAGGAACTTTAGGGGATATTAGCTCTATTGGAGGGGATGTAACGGCATTTCTGAATACGGGTTCTGTGCAGGCTGTCTTGACTGCGATTCAGACAAATGGATACGGTCGGGTCATGGCCCAACCCAAGATTCTTGTTAACGACAACCAAGAAGGTGAAATTAAAACTGAAAATAAAACTTCGATTGCACAGCAGAAAAGCATTGTTCAGCCGGCTACAGGAACGTCGCCGTCGTATACAACAACAGACGTAAGCTTTAGTGAATACATCGAAGGTGTTACATTGACGATAAAACCGCACATCAGCAAAGGTGATATGTTACGTCTCGAAATAACGTTAAGCAGAATCGACTTTACTGAAAGAACTGATGTGACCGTTGCGGGTGCAACTTACCCGCGGCCACCGGACCTTCTTTCTACTGATGTGACAACAATTGCTACAGTGCCTGATGGTACGACCATTGTTTTAGGTGGTCTGGAATCGGTTGATCAAAATAAATCACAAGACAAAGTGCCGATATTGGGCGATTTGCCTTTAGTGGGTGCATTGTTCAGAGGTGTCGATAATACGGATGCTCAAAGCCGCCTGTACGTTTTTGTCAAGGCGAATATTATTCGTCCCGGCGATCAGGTCGAGGGGATTGAAGATGTTAAACGCGTGTCGCAGAAATATCGTGAAAAGTTTGAAGAAATGGAAGAAAAGTTTCAAGGCTTACAGGACGTCCCGGCTTGGAACTCTAAACCAATGGATCCTATTTCTGTTCTAGAAGACGATATGGAAATTGATGCGACTGGAAAATAGAGATTAGCTTTTTAGAAATTACTTTGTTTAGAGTTCAAGCTTTAGCTTGTTTTTGGATTTACACACTGAAGTGTGAACTCTAACGTTGTTGAACGATACAAAAATATGAACGATTTATTGATACAAGCGGCCGAGCGGAGCGGGGTGATCGACCCGGCTTCGCTTCGGGATTTTTTGAATGAATACGCCGACGACATCCGTCGTGTCGATCAGATTTTATTGTCTGCGCCCAATTTTACGGAAGATGTCGTTCTGCGTCTTTTCGCGGAGGCGTTCGGGATGCCGTACTTTGAAGAGATCGACGCCGGAAAGGTTCCGCAGGCCTTTATCGAAAATATTCCTGCGCCGTATGCTCAGCATCATTCCGTCATTGGATTCAATGGTGCTGACGATGGCGATATCATTGTCATAACTTCCACTCCGCTGAACGCCACGGTGGTGGACAACGTATCTAAAATGCTGCACAAGCCGGTTGAAACAGGCCTGAGCACACGTGCGGCGATTACTGCGGCCATTGATGTCGCCTATGAACAAAAAAATACAGTCATTGAAGAAGTGGCCGAAGAACTGGACTCCCAGAATATCGATCAGTTGGCCGATGAGGCTGCCGGTTCGGAGGACCTGCTCGATGTGGTCAACCGTCCGCCGGTCATCCGGCTGGTCAACGATATTCTCTTTCGAGCGCTGCAGATGCGGGCCAGCGATATTCATATTCACCCGTTCGAGACAAAGATTGTCGTGCGTTATCGCATTGACGGCATCCTGTATGATACCCTGACACTGAATCGTAATGTGTTGAGTCTGGTCATCTCGCGTATCAAGGTCATGGCGGGCATGGATATTGCGGAGCGGCGCATGCCGCAGGACGGGAGGTGCAGTGTGCGTATCGGACAGCGCGAAATCGACCTGCGTGTCAGTACCGTGCCGACCAGTTATGGTGAGCGTGCGGTGTTGCGATTGCTGGATAAAAGTTCGGGTATTCTGACACTGGAGCAACTGGGTTTATGGGAAGAGGACAAAAAGGTTTTTGATAAGATGATTAACCGTTCGCATGGCGTCATTTTTGTGACCGGCCCGACCGGCAGCGGTAAAAGTACCACGTTGTATGCGTGTCTGAACCGGATTGATTCGACGGTGAAAAATATCATGACCGTCGAAGACCCCATCGAGTACCAACTGGAAGGCATCAGCCAAATGCAGGTTGCGCCGAAGAAGGGCATGAATTTCGTCAATGCCCTGCGTCATATTCTGCGTCAGGACCCGGATGTGATTATGGTTGGTGAGGTGCGTGATAATGAAACCGCGGCGATGGCGATACAATCTTCGCTGACGGGGCATTTGGTCTTCAGTACACTGCATACCAATGATGCCGCCGGGGCGGTCAGTCGATTGCTGGATTTCGGTGTCGAACCGTACCTGGTTAGCTCATCGTTGATTTGTGTATTGGCTCAGCGCTTGGTGCGGCGGATTTGCCCGGACTGCAAACAGGCCTATGAGCCGCCCGCCCATGAACTGCGGGATTTAGGGATTATGGAGGATCAAAAGGCAATGTTTTTTGTCGGGTCCGGTTGTGTGAAATGCTTTGATACCGGCTACCGCGGGCGAACGGGTATTTATGAGATGATGGTCATCAACGATGATATTCGCGACATGGTGTACAGTCGTCAAAGCGCCGGCGTCATCAAGAAGAAGGCACTGGAGTACGGGATGCAGACGCTGCGCATGGACGGGGCTCGCAAAGTCCAGACGGGCATTACGACGATTGCGGAAGTGTTGAGGGTCACCCAGTCCGACAACGTTTAATATAAAAAAATGAAACCGCGGATTTCACGGATTCAATGAAATTAAATATCAAAAAGCAAAGAGTAAAAATACAGATTAAAAATCAAATAGAAAGGGAGCGGTCAGACGACCATCATTTTTGATATTGCCGAAATATTTTGAATTGACAAGCAGGAAATATTTTAATGCCTCGTTTTGAATATATTGCAATTAACTCTCATCGTAAGACGGAAAAGGGGACCGTTACCGCCGAGAGTGCATTCTCTGCGCGCAAGCACCTTCGCGGTCGGGGCCTGCATCCTACGGACGTTAAGCAGGTTCGTATGGAGACGGCGAAAAAATCGCTGGGTGATTTCTTACGCCGGGGGAATCGAAAAGCCGTTGCCAATTTCACGAAAGAACTTTCGACGATGCTCAACGCCGGGATTAAACTGACTGATGCGCTGGGTGTATTGACGCAGCAAATCAGCGACTCCCAGTTGCGGGCGGCCATTACGGAAGTACGCGACAAGGTGGTTACCGGTGAATCGATTGCCGACTCCCTGGCTGAGTACGAGCAGTTCTTTGATTTGATCTATATCAGCATGGTCCGGGTCGGTGAAGTGACCGGGATGCTGGGCGAAACGCTGGCGACCATCGCGGCTTATATGGAAAAACGCCAGCGACTGGAAGCAAAAATGACCACGGTGATGATCTATCCGGTATTTTTGGTGTTCGTGTGTTTGATCGTCGTCGTTGTGCTTATGGTCTGGGTGATCCCGAAGATTACGGAACAGCTTCTGAAGACCGGCCAGCAGTTGCCATGGTTGACGACGACATTGATGAAGATTTCCGCGCTGCTGACGAGTTGGTGGGTGCTGGCGGTTATTGCCGGTATTGTCGCGATGATCGTTTTATACAAACGCCTGGTGCGGACCGAAAAGGGGGCGCTTATCAGAGACAAGGCTGTTTTGGGTTTGCCCGGTTTTGGTCCGCTGCTCAAGCAGCGCATTTTACAACGGTTTACCTCGACGCTGGCGACCTTGATGGGATCGGGTTTGTCTATGGCCGAGTCGCTGCGGGTGGTTTCGCAGGTTACCGGCAATCGGGTTATGGCCGATGCGGTGAAGAAGGCACGGGAACGCATTCTGTCGGGATCGGATATTGCCACGCCGCTGCGAGACAGCGGTGTGATTGACCCGTCCATTGCGCACATGATTACCGTGGGGGAAAAAAGCGGCGAACTGGAGCAAATGCTGAAAATGATCAGCGATAACCTTGAGGCTTCATCGGATCTGGTTATCGAACGGCTCAGTGCTATTGTCGAACCGGTCATTATTATTGTTATGGCATTTATTGTGGGTATTATTGTTTTCGCAACATTTATGCCATTGTTTCAATATTCGACGACACAGTTTTAGAAAAAATAAAAACCTAAGCAGTCAGAAAGGAAACAATACGATGAATAAAAACACACGCACAAGAAAAGCGTTTACCCTGGTTGAATTGATGGCCGTGCTGTTGATTGTTGCGTTGTTGGCAGGATTGGCAGCGAAGAGTTTTATGGGGCAAACGGAAAAGGCCAAAGTTATTACCACGAAGGCGACGTTAAAAGTGCTGCATGGGGCCGTGAATATGTTCAAATTAGATACCGGCCGGTATCCCAACGAAGACATGGGCCTCCTGGAACTGGTGGAAGAGCCGACCGACGTGGAAGGCTGGAATTCGGAGGGCTATCTGGAAAGCACCGATATTCCCCGAGACGCCTGGAAAAATGACTTTATCTACATGCTCAATCCCGAAAGCGGAAAGCCCTTTGTGATTATCAGCTACGGCGCCGACGGCAAAGAGGGCGGCGAAGAGGGGACCTACGATTACGACCTTTGGAGCACAGATGTCGATTAGTCCGATGTCGGACAAAAGGGCATGAAAAATATGCGTAAATACCGTTTTTTACGGGGTTTTGTTCTGGTCGAGATGCTGATGGTCGTGGGGTTGATCGGCCTGATGACTGCCGTGGCGGTAATCAGCTTCAGCGCCATGTGGGGCAATTTGAAATTCAAAAGCCAGGTTCGCGAGTTGGTCAATGCGTTTCAGATGGCTCAGAATGCGGCCGCGACCAGTGACCGCCGTTATGCGGTTATTCTGGATTTTACGGACCAGGCGTTTATTCTTCGTGAGTTTAAATCGCTGGATCTGGAGACGCTGGATCCCGAAAAGGCGATTATCCAGACGAAATATTTCAGCGAGGCATTGACCATTGATTATGTGCTGTATGATGATCTGGAAGATACACGTAACTCGGAAGATGTGACCGAGGCCCGGTTTCTGGCGGGCAAGTCGGGCTGGTGGTATGGCGGCAAGGTTGTCATTCTCGACGAAGACGGCTGGCCGTGGACGATTGTGGTTCATCGTTTTGCTGCCCCCGTTGAATTGTTTAAAGGCGATGTGGAAATTTTACTGCCCCAGGAAAGAGACAATATACCGTTTTAAAAAACCGAAATCCAAATATCGAAATTCGAAACAACGATAAAATACGAAATGTTTAAATCTCAAAACAATAAACGATTGAATGCGTTTACGTTCGTGGAGGTCGTGGCGGCGGTGGCCTTGCTGGCCATCATGTTTTCGTCGGTCCTGGTGCTGATGAACCGCTTTGTCGGGGCGGTCATCGATATGCGCCTTCGGCAGACAGCATTCGAACTGGCCCGGTCGAATATGGAAAGCCTGCTGTCCGAATCAAAACTGCCGGACATTTATGAATACGGCGAGAGCGAAACCAATCCGAATATCCGGTGGCAGACGGTTGTGGAGCCGTTTTATACGCCGTACAAAAATCGCATGTGGATACGGGCGGTTTGTTCGGCTTCTTTTACCGACAGTAAAGGCGAAGAAGAGAATGTTGAACTGGAACACTGGATTACGAATCTGACTGCCGCTCAAATCAAGCAAATTCTGGCTCAGCAGGAGGTGGAAGCCGAATACATGGCATTGCTGAATGAAGGACAGTATTCAGATATGCAACTGGCGACGATTGCCTATCTCGAACAGGAAGGGCTGGATGTTGATGCCTACGAGGAGTTTCTTGAGCAGCAGCAGCGGAAAAAACTGGAATACCTTGATAAAAAGGGTATGGACGGTTATGAAGACTATGTCGAGCAGCTCCAAAAAGAAGAAGACGAATTTCTTGAAGATCTCGGCATGAATTTTGACGATTACAATGTTTTTGCGGAAAGCTATGTCCCGCCGGCGTCAGAAGGTGAAGGTGAATCGGATATATCTGAGCCGGAAGATTCAATCGACCAAGATGGTGACGATACGACCAATGTGCAGGAGGATAATACTGATGATTCATCCGGTGGAAGTTCAGGGGATCCTCGGTGGGATTGGGCTAATATCCCGAAAGAATTGTGGCCGTTAATCGAACAATTAACGGGAGCTAAGGCGCCGTCGCAATAATGAAGAATCATATTACATCTCGTTTTGGTTTCACGCTGATTGAAATGCTGGTCGTTTTAACGATGGCGGCCATGATTTTAACGGCGACGCTGATGATCTATCAGCGAGTGCGCGGCAGTGCCGCTATCCTTGTCGGCCACATGGAGCAGTCTCAACTGGAGCATGAAATCCTGCAGAAGATCGCCGAGGACATCGACCGGCTGGCGGCTCCGGGCTTTGAGGCGACAATTAAATTTCGTAACAAACTGGACAACGGTTATTATTCCGGACAGCTTGTTCTGGAAAACAGCTATTACGGCAGCGGCGATAAAAAACAAACGTTTGAACAAATTGTCTGGCAGACATGGTACAGTCCTGAGGATGATGTGTTATATCTTTATCGAATGCATGACGGCCTGAATGTTGAAGATAAAGTCCTCGAAAAAAATCCGGAGGATTCACCCAGTGCCGGTTTATATATTCCGGTTGCCCGGGGTGTGACGTTTTTTGAACTGCGTGTTCAGCAGGGCGAAAATATTCTCTCTGCCTGGACAGCGGACAAACTGCCTAAAGCGGTTCGCGTTGGTATCTCTTTTACGCCGTTGCAAGAGTTGCCGGACGACAAGGTGGGTGTTCCCGAAGAAGCGAAAACCTATCGAACGATTGCGATTGACCGGACCCGGATGATCCCGTACCAGTTTATTAAACGGGACCTGGATTTGGATGTATTGGATGAGGAAGCGGAAGACCCGAATAGTGTGAGCCTTGATGAGACCTCTGAAGGCGATGAGAGCAAAGAAGAATAACGCGTTGAAACGTCAATGAAAAAAACGAAAAAAACAACAAATGCGTTTCTAAAACAACCAAAAGGGTTTGCCCTGTTGGTGACGATGATCGTTTTAGTAGTGCTGGCCTCTCTGACGGCCGGACTTGCCACGCACCTGACCATGGCCAAGCGTCGGCAGCACTATATGATCGAATATCAGCGGGCACGGTATGGCCTTGATTCCGGCATCAAATATATTCTGTCGGAAATCCCCACAACCAATTTTACAACTCGATCTCGCGAGGATAATCCCGACTTTTCGGATTTGTTCTGGATGAATCAGCAGGAATATGCACAAATGATTGCGGCCTGGGCCGCGACGGCAACCGATGAGCAGCTCGAAAGTGTTATGAAAGAAGACGCAACAATCAAACAGTCCGAGCCACTGGATACGGCGAGTCTGTTGAGCAAGCTGGCTTCCCTATTTGGAAGTGGTGAAGGTAACGAGCCGAACCAAATCAGTGTTTCTGAAGATGAACCGGCTTATGTGATTGAGATCGATCCTAATGATATTCAAGTACCGGGGCCATATGGGGCACCGTGGCCGTATGTGATGGAGCCGATCGAGATGACTATCGGCCCCTGTTCTGTGACGATTACGATTGAGGATGAAAACGCCAAGATGCCTTTAAGCTGGCTGATCACTCCCTATAAAGAAGATGACAAACGGGCTCAGTATGTCCTGGAGACTTTTTGCGAATGGATGCAAATGCAGCCGGATGAAATCAAAGTGCTTCAGGCTCAATGTGAAGAAATTTATAAAAAGAAGCCGTTCAAAATCAATGCGGGGTCGATTCTGGTCCGCAATACCACGACGACTTCCTCACGGAAGTCTGCGGCCAGTAAATTGCGTACCTCCAGAACTGCATCCAGGACAAACCCCACAGCGACTCAAAGGCGACCGGCGGCAGCTCATACGACGGACTTTGCCAAGTTGTTTCACAGTTCCCTGCTGGATCGCGAAACACTGGCGCTGCCGATTCCCGATACGGGCCAGCGTGTTGAAACTGCTTTGAAGTATCTTGGCTTGTGGGGGTCCCGGCAGGTCAATATTAATACGGCTCCGCGGCATGTTCTTCAGGCGGCGTTTATGCTTGCGATGACCTGGGATGAGGCGGTGGAGATGGCTGATCAGGTAATTCAGCAGCGCCAATTAGAACCGTTTAAAAATGTTAATGTCCTCAAAGAGATCGGTTTAATGGACGCAGAAACGTTTAATAATCTGAAAAACTATATTACCATAACCAGTACTTTTTTTAAAATCACGGTCACCAGCCGGACCGGCAATGCCCGTGCAAAGGCCGTTCTGACAATCGTCAAGGAACGCGGGCAGACGAAGACACTCATGGTGTTATATGATGAATTATAATGAATCGACCCACAATCGGGAGTAAAAATATGGAAGAAAAGGGTAGCCTTGGAATCTTTCTTTTGAGAGACAAAGCCGTGGCCATTTGGATTTCAAGCGACACGGACACCTCTGTTCTGCATAAAGTGTGTGTGATGCCGTCTGAGGATGAACCGGGCGCACTGCCTTTACAGGCTGCTCGAACCGTGATCCGGCAGGGATTTTCGTTTGGGGAGGTGTTTGTCGCAATCGACTGCAGTTGTTACACGCAATACAATCTGCATTCGGAATTCGAAGACCCCCGTCAGATTGAAAGCACCATCAAATTCGATGCCGAAGAGGCTGCGGCAACCGATGCGATGAATCTGGCGGTAACATTTGAAGTTACCGATATACAGCCGCCCGGTTCACAAGTGACAACTTATACGGCTGATCGACAATTGCTGACTGATATTCTGCTGGATCTTCAGGAAGGGGGGCTGGATCCGACACTCATGGAACCGGATATCGTATGCCTGACAAGGACTTTGGCGCAGACGTCGAACCTGTCACAGCGTGCGGGGTGTCTGTTTGTGGTTTTGTCCGGCAGTCACTGTTATCTGCTTTGTCCGAATCCGAACTATGCGCCAACCGTGCGGACATTTCTGGTGGATTCGGACAGGGACGTAACGAGTGTGTTAATACGCGAAGTTCTTTTGGCGACCGCGTCCAACAAGGGCTCGTCTTCTCTTGAGTCCATCGTGCTGATTGGTCCTGCGAATCGAGTGGATACGGCATCTCTTGGACAGGGGACGGGTTTGACGGTTCAGACAGAGACCCCTGAAAAATCATTATCTCAAACACTGGCGACGGATAGCGACATAACCCCGGCGGAGTTCATGATTGCTTATGGTGCGGCGATTGCGGCGCGAACACGCGGATATAAAGCCGATTTCCGGAAGGATTTTATGCCATATCAGGGCAAACGTAAAGTCATGGAGGGCAGTTTGCATTTGCTTGGTATTTCATTGACAGTGCTGTTGCTGACGGTGGCGTGTTTTTATCAATTGAAAACATTTCGGATGAAGGGCTATGTAAGTGATTTAGAAGACAAAACAGTGTCGCAGTACAAAGCTGTGATGTATGGCAAGAACCCGCCGGCGGTTGAGAAAATAAGTTCCAAACTCAAACGGGAATATACGAATGCAAAAAAAAATGAGGACGGTCCCGGTGCCGGCGATAATAAATCTGTTCCGGCTAAACTGACCTTCTTTCTGGAGGCGGTCAATCGTTGTCAGAAGAATGTGGATATTAATGTCCAGCAAATTAACATTACAGAACGTTCGATGAAAGTCAAGGGTGATACCAATAACCGGACGGCCACCAATGCCCTGTTGAATGAGATTAAAAAACATGCTCATCTGGCTTTGGGGTCTTATCGATATGACAAAGAGGGCGCCCGTGACAGCTTTGAGGTCGCATTGGACCCGAAAGAGTAAGAGGAATGACGATGAAAGCGATTCTAAGAAATCCTAATCTGTATTATATTGCAGTGCCGGTTTTAGCGGCGGTGTGGGCCCTGTTAGCGGGGTTCGTATTCTATCCCGGTTCGGTCACGGCCTTTGAGGAAGAGGCAAAACCCGAATACACACAATCTCAGGAATGGATTGAGAAAATCCTGCCGATCCAGCCGCAGCGTCTGCAATACAGTATTGAGAACGGGACGAACCGGCCCTTTGATTTTGGCGAGGTTATCACAACGCTGACGCAGGTGTTTGATATTCCGACGTCGCGTTATACGCTGAATGTGCGGGGTGAGGTGAACCGAGCCGGGAAAAAAGCACGCAGCGCAACGATCGATATCAAAGAAATCGATGTGGAAAAGACGGCCCGTTTTTTATCGACGATGCTGTCGGGCTGGCCGGATTTGAAATGCGAGTCGCTCAGTCTCGAAAAGGCCAAAACCGGAAAAGACAACTGGAACGTGGACATGACTTTGACGTATTATTATTGAGTAAACGTGTCCGGGAAAAATGAGATTACGGATTTTAGGGTGGAATTGACGTTCCGTATCGTTTTATCAGTGTCAACGATACTTATTGCAGCTTAGGATTTCATCGATGTTTTTTCTTTTTTTATGTGGGATATTATCATCCGCAGAAAAACCTACGGAAATGATAAGCTCTACCCTCTTAAGCTTAGGGATTGAAAGTGTTTTCTTTACTTTGGTTTCATTGAACCAGCCCAGCATGCAGGTCCCCAGTCCATCTTCGGCGGCCTGGAGGCAAAAATGTTCCGCGGCGATTCCGATATCCATCAGGCTGAAATTTTTCTTTTTGATAATACCTGCTATTTCAGCAAATGCTTTTTGTCGTTCTGAGACAATCAGAACCAAGGTGGGAGCTTTAAAGGCAAAATGATTCAGCTTCAGGATTCCCTCAAAAGCGGCCCTTGCCAGCTTGTTGAGACGTTCAGGGTCATCGACGATGATAAACTTCCATGGCTGCGAATTGCAGGCGGAAGGAGCCAGTCGTGCCGCTTCGATACATCGATTTATCTTTTCCTGTGGAACCGGCGTATTTTTGTAATTTCTGACACTGTATCGTTTGTTTGCTAAATCCAGGAAACGCATATTTTGTCCCTTTTTAGTTAGTATTCGACTCTTTGGAGATTATTGTATATTTGGGGTAAATTCAACGAAAATTAAGGTGTCCGGTATTTTTTTTCGGGCGCCGAGTTGGCTGAAGCTCTATTTTGGCGGCGGCGGTCTGAATCCAGCGTGAATCACCCAGCGGACTCTGTGTTTCGAGGCAGTTTTGGGGTTGGTTTAAGTGTCGCCCCGCGGGGGCTTGAAGACGTGAGAGAACCTGTTTTCCGGAGGCTTCCGCCTCCGGTTATTATATGACGACCCCTTCGGGGTCTGGGGGCCTCTTTAATTGCGGGAGCTTTTCTTGACTTGGGGGGTGTTTTCTGGGATACTATGCGGTTCATGCGTAAAAAAGTGGCTATTTTGGGGTCGACCGGGTCGATTGGGTGTAATACGCTTCAGGTTATTGAGGCACTGCATCCGGCGTACGAAGTGATTGCGCTCAGCGCTAACAGCAATGCGGACCTCCTGGCCCGACAGGCCAAACAGTTTAAACCTCAATATGTGGCGATTACGGGTGATGCGCATTACGCCGCACTGAAGGATGAACTTTCGGGTTTTGAGGGGCAGCTTTTGTCCGGCGCCGAAAGCCTGGTTGACTTAGCGTCTTTGGACGAGGTGGATATTGTGGTCTGTGCGGTGGTTGGTGCGGCGGGATTGCCCGCGGCATTAGCGGCGGCGAAGGCGGGAAAAACCGTGGCGATTGCAAATAAAGAGCCGCTGGTGATTGCCGGAGAACTTTTGACTACGGCGGCCCGTGAGAGCGGGGCGGTGCTGCTGCCGATTGACAGCGAGCACTCGGCGGTGTTTCAGGCGATGCAGGCGGGACAGCCCGATGAAGTCCGTAAGATTATCCTGACGGCCTCCGGGGGGCCGTTTCGGAATGCGAGCCTTGACGAGATGAATCAAGCGACCATTGAGCAGGCCCTGGCGCATCCGACGTGGGAGATGGGGCCGAAGATTACGATTGATTCGGCGACCATGATGAATAAAGCGCTGGAAGTCATCGAGGCGGTCTGGCTGTTTGGTATGCCGGTTGAGAAAATTGATGTGCTGATTCATCCCGAATCGATTGTCCATTCGATGGTGGAATTTATCGATGGTTCGGTCATTGCTCAATTGGGTACGCCGGATATGAAAGTGCCGATTCAATATGCGCTGACCTGGCCCAAACGCGTCAAGGGCATCGCCGAAGGACTTCAACTGCATCAGTTGGGCCAGCTTAACTTTGAGCCGCCGGACTTAGGCCGTTTTAAGGCGTTGGCTCTGGGCTTTGAAGTGGCAAAAACATCCGGTTCGGCGCCGGTGGTCTTTAATGCGGCTAACGAAGCGGCGGTCGCGGCATTTCTGGACGGCCATATCCGTTTTGGACAGATTGTCGAACTAATCGACCATTGTTTGCAGATTCATTCTGTGCAGTCACATTTGACGCTTGAGGCACTTTTGGAAATCGATGCGTGGGCACGAAGACAGGTACAAAAGCAGCTTTCACAGAAAACAACCGTAAATTAAGTTATTATTTATAAGAGGTATTCATGACAGATAAGGAAACAGAGGTCCAACAGGATTTGACCGAACAACAGGAGCCGCAGAAGAATGAATCCCGACACCTGATTTTCGTTGCGTTCATTTTAGCTTTACTGGTTTTTTGGGGAATTCAGCATCCCAGGGCGGCCCATCAGATTGTGCTGGTTTTAGTAGGATTCGGCGGCATTGTGATGATTCATGAGTTGGGTCATTTTATTGTTGCCAAACTGGGCGGTATTAAGATCGAGGCATTTTCAATTGGTATGCCGCCGGTGGTGCTGGGCATTCGCAAACTCAAAAAAGGCTGGCGTGTGCGGGTTCTTCCGAAACCGGGAGAATCGGTACAGATTGAAGAAGGGGATAATGACACCGAATACCAAATCGGGCTGTTTCCAATCGGCGGCTTTGTCAAAATGCTGGGCCAGTCCGATACCGGCGCCGTTGATGCTGTTGACGACCCTCGTTCATATGCGAATCGTCCTATCGGTGTTCGGATTGCGACCGTCTCGGCAGGCGTGATATTTAATGCGATTGGGGCAATTGTCATCTTTATCATTCTGTTTATGAACGGCATTGATTTGCCGTCCGGGGTGGTTGGGCACGTTATTCATAATTCGCCTGCGTACGATGCAGGGATTCGGGCCGGCGATGAGATTATTGAGGTCAACGGAGATTACTCGGTCGTTGAGGGCCAACACCGTGTTGATTTTGAGGCGGTCTCTTTGGCTCCGGCTTTATCTTCGCCCGGTGAGCCTGTTTCCTACCTGGTACGTCATTCGGATGGCACAGAGGAAGAAATAAACGTCATTGCAGAGACTCCGGCAGAGGATACAAGCAAGTTGCGCTATTCAGGGATTTCACAGGGCAAAATCTTGACGGTAGACTGGAGGGTCGAGAAAGACCCAAATGGGATGATGGAACTATTCGATATAACGGGCTTGCGTCCACGGGATGAGATTAAAGCGGTCAATGACCAATCGGTTCAGAGTTGGTGGGAATTTGAGGACGTTTTGTCCCGGACGTTTCAACCGGAAGTGACCCTGCGGGTGTCGCGGCAATGGCCGTTTGATCCGGAAAACAACCAAAGAACGATGGAAACCGTAAAATTGCCGATGTGGATTGCTCCGACAGTTGAGAACTTCCGGGACGAATATGATTTGACGCATTTTTGCTCATTGGTGCCGCGGATTAGAGTAGAAGGCATTCCGGCATCTCCCAAAATTGCCGGTCTCCCAAAACGTATCATCAACGGATTCAGAAAAAAGATACTACGGCAACAATTGGATAACCGCGTTGATAACGATCAAATGTCGCTGAAAGCCGGGGATATTCTTATTAAAATTGCTGATGTCGAATATCCCAACTACAAGCAGCTTCGGGATTTAACAACGAGCCATGATGACAAGGATATGCCGATTACCGTACTTCGAAAAGATGCTCAGGGCATTGAACAGAAAGTTGAATTGTCGGTGCATCCCAAAATGAATCGCGCTTCAGACCGAGTTATGATAGGATTTAATCCGGGTCTTGATATCGAGCATCCGATTGTCGCACAAACGCTGCCGAGCCTCGGGACGGCCGGTGGAGTATCAGCCATCCCTGCGGGCGCAACCATCCTTGCGATTGCAGATAAACCCGTGAGGGATTTTTTTGACATTGCAACGGCCTTCCAAAAAAATACCGGACAAACGGTTCGTGTCGATTATCAATTGGATGAAAAAACCGGCAATGTTTCTGTGGCGGTTCCTGAATTCGAGCCGGTTCACGCCGAAGCCTCTTTAGCGGTGGCTGGAATTCCATTTGAAGAACTGACCGTTG
>JADHXS010000037.1 GCA_016782835.1 Phycisphaerae bacterium
GATTAAATCAGTTTATTTTGTGCTTCAAACCCGGTTTTTGGCCTGCTCTGCGCAGACCAGCACCGCTAGGCCATCATGTGGGGTGCATTTATTATTCACGTGTATCTTCATTTAATATAATAAGTTAAAGTTGCCTCGGATGAAATGAGTTGAATCTGTCGAATTATTTTTGTACGCCTTTATGACAATGAAACAAGAATTCTGGACCAAACAAGTCATTTTACCAAATCACAGTGATCTTAAGTGCGGATAGGTCCTAAACACATAGCAAGAGCACAATTCGAGCGAGCTACAAAATTGGAAGCAAGCCCAAACCCCGCCCGAGCCTTATGACATAAAGAGGACAAAGCAAATTAATGAGACCAATAATCGCCTATATAAACCTCCAGTAGTCTTCCGAATCCATTTGAATCTTAATGACTCTTGAAAGCGTTCTCGCCGCCATTGAGATGATAAATCAGCGGCAGTGGCCTGTCCGTGCCTTCGTCAAAGCTCGGACGTGCGGCCCATGGCGTCGCGCTGATGACGCCGGTCAGGTCCATCCAGTATTGCAGCCGCGATACCGGTAGATCCCATGTCATGTGGAAGTGGTTGGCTGGAGCATACTGTTTATATTCGACCATGCTGGCGTATTTCGGCACGACAAAGGTATGCGGCCAGGTCGGCGTCGTCAGATCGCACATGGCCTTGCCCAGTTTGGCAGGAACACTGGTCGTATAGGCCTCGTCCCAGATCAGGCTGAACTTGTTATTCAAACTGCTGTATGCCATCCGCCCGGCAATGCCTTCGATGCCCGCGGGGGTCATAAAGGTGACGCTGTTGCCGCCGCCGGGGAAGTACCCCTCGTCGGCCAGCGGCATGGAGATCCGGCTCATGAGCTGCTTGATGCCGGTGCCGGGTTTGCCCGCCCAGTCAAACGATGCGCTGCCGGAGTTGTCGCCGTCAACCAAACCCTTCTTGATATAATCGGCCTTTGGATTGACCTTGACGCCTTTTTTCTTGGCCAACTCCTTAATTTCCCACCCTTCCCATACCTTGCGGAAATCCATAAACAGCGGCGGATTGCCGCCGGACAGGTAGGTCATAAACAGCATTGTCAGCAGTCCCTGCACATCCGCTTCCGTCGCATAGGGCTGCGGGGCCTTGGGGCCGTTGTGGTCAAAGGTACTGTTGAACATGGACTCCATGGCATCGGCCACCGGCAACGGCAGGCCGCGGTTATCGCTGCCCCATTCCAATTGACTCATGAATCCGCCGCCGACAGCATTGAGGTCGGCCATCAGGTCACGGTTGATCAGGTACATCGCCAAACTGGTGTCAAAGCGTTTGCTGTCATCTTCGGTTTTCAGCTCCAGGCGTTTGCCGAGATGTCCATCGATCCAGCCGCGAAGATCCTTGAGTTCTTTCTTGTTGTAGGCGCCCTTCTTGAGCATATCGGCCAGCAGTTTCATGTCGAGACGGGTGATCTCAACACCGAAGATGTTGCGGGTCGGCAGGATATGGGCCAAAGCCGTCTCCATCCCCATGGAGTCATGTCCAAAGACCATCACACGTCGGCCCTTCAGCGCCGACGCCGTCACGGCGGCATAACACCAGTTAATCAGCGCTGTCGCTGTCGGCTGGGTCATCACGGGGTTCATCCCGGTATCGGCCCAGTTGCCGACATTCAGGTGAACCATTTTGCCGTACTGGCTGATCGCTCCGGCGAGGGCGTGAGCATAAACCACGCCCGGCTTGGGACCGCTGTTGCCGCAGGTGATGTTGATCGGCGTATCCTTGGGAAACTGCTGTAAAAGGGAGATCGTTGTCAATTGCGGAAACGCCCAGGTATCCGGCGCACAGACAAGGATATCCACCCCTGCCTGGCGAAACTGCTGCGCCACCACATCGGCCTGCGCTTCGCTGTCGATCAGGACGTCCGAATAAACAACCGGCACCGGGGTCTTATCGGGCAGCACCACCTGACCGCTGATCGTATCGGCCACCATGGCGATGATATTCTGGGCACGTGTGCGGCTGGCGGCGTCAATGCGGGGGTCACAGGGAGAAAAAACACCGATCACGGGCGTTTTAGGCGTTGCTTTTTTAATTCCATCCAAACAGGTTGCTTTGATTTTTTTAGCCATAATACAGTTCCTTTATAGTGTGGTTTTAAATTTTTTGCTTTGCTGCTGCCAGGCAGAGGTCTCCTGCGGCAGATATTCTTTTACCTCAAACGAATTTCGAACGATTTGCCGAATCTGGCCCATGGTATTAATTTGACCGAGTGCTTTGGCCTGCATTAAGATGTTGCCGCTGGCGGTGGCCTCAATCGGACCGGTCACCACTCGTTTACCCGTCGCACTGGCGGCAAACTGACAAAGCAATTCATTTTGAATGCCCCCGCCGACGATGTGCAGGCAGTCAATCGGATTGCCGGTCAGTTCCTCGATTTGCTGCAAGACCCAGGCATAATTGAGGGCCAAGCTTTCCAAAATCGACCGGATCATGGTCCCCTTATCGTCCATGGCCCTTTGCCCGCTCTGCTTGAGATAGTCATTGATCTTCTGGGGCATCTGTCCCGGGACTAAAAACGCCGAATAAGCAGGATCGACATACGCCGCAAATGCCGGTGCCGTTTGGGCCATTTCGGTCAACCGGGCGTAAGAAAATTCCTGACCTTCACTTTGCCATTGGCGGCGGCATTCCTGCACCAGCCACAGTCCCATGATATTTTTGAGCAGCCGAATCGTACCGTTGACGCCGCCTTCATTGGTGAACTGGCAGTTGAAGGTTTTGTCATTGATGATCGGTTCGGGGATTTCCACGCCCAGCAGACTCCACGTGCCGCAGGACAAATAGGCCCATGGGGCGTTCCCCGCCGCCGGAACCGCCGCGACCGCTGAGGCGGTATCATGTGAGCCGATGGCAGCGACGGGAATGCGCGAACAGCCAAGTTCAGCGGCAACCTCTTCGGTCAGTTTACCCACAATAGTTCCGGCCGGAACAATGGCCGGCATCATGGCCAGCGGTAAATCGAGTTCCTTAAACAAGTCCGCCGCCCACTGACCGGTTTTCATGTTCATTAACTGGGACGTACTGGCCAGTGTATATTCGGCATACGGTCTGCCGCACAAGCAATAGGCGAACAAATCCGCCATCAACAGCAGCGTCCTGGCCTGCCCCAGAACGGGATCATTTGATTGACGCATGGCGAGCAATTGATAGATCGTATTCAACTGCATGAACTGAATGCCGGTCCGGTCATAGATGGGGCGTTTGCCGACAATCTCAAACGCCTTCTCCAGCATCCCATCCGTCCGGCTGTCACGGTAATTGTACGGATTTCCAAGAAGCGTTCCGTTTTCATCCAACAGTCCAAAATCCACGCCCCAGCTATCCACCGCAATGCAGGCAACCTGGCCGTCGGCCTTTTCGACCGCTTTTTGTATCCCGGCTTTGATCTCTGCTAAAAGCCGCGGAAAATCCCAACGCAAGGAGTTGCCCTCCTTGACGGGACCATTGGCGAAACGATGCATTTCTTCAAGCTCAAGCGTTTCATCGGAAACACGCCCCAGCATCACGCGGCCGCTCTCGGCGCCAAGATCGACGGCAATGTAATTTTTTGATTCCATGAACTGTTTCTTTCCTTAATAAATTCGCGGCGGAATTCTATCCTATTTTATCGGTTCCAATGTCAGCGAACGGAGATTGATCGGCTGCCATTGCTTTTCCCTGGGTTTGATCTGAAGTGTGTATTCGCCCGGCTCCAAAAGATCCGTTTGGCCCAGTGTCACCGTTTTGAACTTATCATGCCCCCCGGTTGACTCGGCTTTGGCGTCGATCGTCTGGTCGTTAACAATAAGCTGAAAAACGCTCTGCTCTGCTTCCAAAGCAATTTCGGCCTTGATGGTAAACACCCCTGCTTGGCGAATGACAAACGGCCATTCAACTCTCGCACGGGCATCTGTCCAAAAACCAATGTTCTGCTTTCCGTCTTTCTCTTCGAGTTTGACCTGATCTCCATAGCCGGGATTATGGAGATCCGCCATTTCCGCTGTAAGGAGAACAGCGCCTTTCGCATCCTGCGTCGGCAATATTTTTTGGATGTTCAACGGACCGCTGACTTTGAGTTCTACCACGGTGTCGATTTTGTCAATCGGTTCAGCAGGCAGATGCACGACCACGCCTTCGTCGGTTTTGCTGGTGTTGAGTTTTTCGAGGGTCGCCACTAAATAGGCCTGCTCGATATCATTTTTTAATCCGGGAATCAGCAGTTTACCGTCCGTCGGCCAGTCGAATACATGAAGATACAGCGAGGCACCATTAACGAATGCCTTCTTCGTGCAGCGGCCCCAGGTCAGTTTTGGAAACGGGCTGGCGGTGGTTTCATAGATCGAACGGCTGTTGATCTTCATCCACTCGCCGATTTCTTTGAGCCGCTCAATACTGGGTTGGGGAATCTCACCCAGCGATGTCGGTCCGACATTGAGCAAATAATTTCCGCCCTTGCTCGCAATATCGACCAGGTTGCGAATCAGCGTCTCGGTGGATTTCCAGTTGTCATCGTAACTTTTGAACCCCCACGTGTCATTGATGGTCATACAGGTTTCCCAATCGCGGTCTCCGAACCCGGTAGCAGGGATATGCTGCTCGGGAGTTTCTGTATCGCCCTTATAATTGCCTCCCAGCCGGTTGTTGGTAATGATGCCCGGTTGGAGCGTAATAAGCGGCTGAAGCCTATCGGCACGCTCGACCGTCATGTCTGTGGGTGTATCCCACCACAGGACGGCAATGTCACCGTAATTCGTCAGGATTTCTTTGACCTGCGGGGCGGCGATATTTTTGATATACTCCTCCATGCTGCCGTCCTGGGCCGGATCCCAATGCCCTCCGGCGGCCGCTCCTCCGGGATGATTCCAGTCCTGCGCCTGAGAATAGTAAAAGCCCAGCTTGATACCGTGCTTGCGGCAGGCCTCGGCCAGCGGTTTGAGCAGGTCCTTGCCGTAAGGGGTTGCGTCCACGACATCCCAATCGGTGACTTTCGAATCGAACAACGCAAAACCATCATGGTGTTTCGAAGTGATGACGATGTATTTCATCCCCGCCTCTTTGGCCAGCCGCACCCAGGCATCGGGATCATATTTGACGGGATTGAACCGGTTTGCATATTCCTTGTATTCAGCCACCGGAATCTTTCCCCGGTTCATGATCCACTCGCCGATGCCTTTGACCTGCTCGTCTTTATACGTCCCGGCGGGCACCGCATAGACGCCCCAATGAATAAACATGCCGAAGCGTGCCTGACGCCACCAGGCCATACGGGCATCCCGCTGCTCCTTTGTTTCATCCTCATACGGCCAGGAGGATGCCTGTACCGTTCCAATAAGGCCGCCAACAAAAATACTGGACAAAAGGATACAAATCGAACAGAAATTGGTTTGATATGTGCGGCTCTGAGGTCCCATTTTTCCATCCTTTCAATAACAGCGATTCACACCTGATTCCATTATATTGGCTCATATCTTATAGACAAATTCAAAGCTTTTCCATATATAAATCACAGTTTTTAATGGACATTTCACAGAATTGCGGTAAAATAGATGATATGGTCGGACTGAAAAACATCATTGATCACCTGGATATCACCATTCTGAATATCGAGTTGTTCACCGTAGGGGCGGAATGGAACTATTGCAATGTCAGCAATCCCTACTCGAGACTTTATTACATTACGAAAGGGTACGGCCGGATTCGACACCATAATCGCGCGTATGACCTTGTCCCCGGGCATCTCTACCTGATCCCCTGCTACACGACGGTCGATATGTTCTGCCCTGACAGCTTTACCCATTACTATGTCCATTTCACATCCCGGCTTCAGACGGGACTGGACATTTTTTCGATGCTGGAGTGCAATTATCAGGCCGCGACAGCCGGGACGCTGGTGAATCAAACCCTGCTGGACCGCCTGCTGGCACTGAATCCTCATAAGCAACTGGTCGAATACAATGCCAATAAACCCATCTACCAGCAGGTGCTTGAACGAACGTTGACTTTAGACAAAAATAAATCCCCGGGCGCGATTTTCGAGACCAACGCGATTATGCGACTGCTGCTTTCGGTCTTTTTCACCGAGGACAGCCATCCCAACGTGGTCAATACGTTACACGGCCTGAAACGCTTTGAAAAAGTCCTGACCTATATCCAGGACCACATCGACCACCCCATGACGATTGGCCAACTGGCCAAAATCGCCACTTTGAATCCGACGTATTTTTCCAATCTGTTCAGTGAACTGATTGGGATCTCGCCGCTTCAGTACATCACTAAAAGACGGATTGAAAAGGCACAGGAACTGCTTCTGGGAACCGATGAAACCCTATATGGTATCGCACACCAAATCGGACTCAATGACGAATATTATTTTTCACGGTTGTTCAAAAAACACGTGGGAATCTCGCCGGATCACTATCGCAAACAGGAGCAGGTCCACCATCAACGCTGATTTCATCCGTTTCGATGCAATCACACCGAAAAACGCTTCAGAAAAAAATCTGTTAATGAGCAATGCTTAAAAGCTGGGCTTCGGCGGCTTGGGTCCAGATGCCGTTGTCCATCTTTTCAGCAACCGCCGGGAACTGTTTTGCCAGCTTTTCCAGCGGCGTCAGCGGCAGTTCCTTCAACTGCGGATACACGATGATCTTGCCGGCCAACGTGCGGTTTTCCACCGCGCGGATGCCGTCAATCGCCCCGGCCATGCCGCAGACCGCATCAACCGAGCAGTTCGTGTCCAGTTGCCCAGAGACGACTTTGTTCAAAACGATTTTCATATCGCTCAGCCGCGAGCCGCTGGTGCCGAACATAAAGCAGCGGTTGGCGATGTACGTATCCAGGTCCAGGTCCTGCTTGACCGTGGCGGGAATGCCGGCGAAGATATTGATGATCGCACCGTCAGTGCTGTCTTTGACTGCCTGGGCCACGAGCGGCCCGACCGGCGCCATGATGGCGAAATAGCTGAACTTTTCGTTGATGGGGTTCGTTTTCGGGTTGACCAGTGACAGTTTCACGCCGCGGTCTTCTGCCAGCGGCGCGGCTTTGGCGTTCAGCGACGCCAGCCGTTCGTCGTCAAAATCGGTCCCGACAATGGAGATGCCGTCAACACCAGAGCAAATCAGCCGGATCACGTGCATTTGTCCCATCGGTCCGGCGGCGCCGACGACCAGCGCTGTGTCGCCGCTGCGGAGTTCGCCGGTGGCGGGGATGTTTTCGTAGCTGTCGGCGGCGTTGCTGCCGGGGGTGCCGATCCAGCGGGTCAGGCCGTAATGGGTCCGGCCTACGCCAACGGACACGTCCTGCCCGATGGTCTGACCGCCAAGGACGATATTGATAATACCCCGGGCCGCCAACTTATCATTGAGCACTTCGATGGTGGCTTTTTGCCTGCCGAAATAGACAATGTCGTCAAACCCCTCATTGGGCAGTGCATCAACTGTTTGAGCCGTTGTCACCGTTACGCCCAGTGCGTTCAGGCCCTCTTTTTGGGCGGCATCGGCACAGAGCGCGACGATTGCGGCGGGCTTGCCGCCTGTTGCGAAACTGGCGGCCAATCCCTCAACTGCATGTCCGGCATCCGTCACAACCAGCAGTTTACCGCCCGCCAGAATCGCATTGCGTTCTTCGGTCACGTAAGAGCTTTCCACGCATGCCCACGGCTCGACCAGGGCAATCGCCGAGGCGCTGAGGTCTTTTTCGACGGGGATCAGGAAACTTTCGTCGCTGTTTGGGTCCACAATCACCCGCTCATCCATCAGGACATATTCCTGTAGGGCGCCTTCAAAATTATAGCCGAACGCTGCGTTTGACGCGGCGGTCTTGAGCCAGCGGTAATCCGTCTGAATCAGCACCTTTTGCCCGGCGTGATGATGCCGGACCTTGTCGCCGACCGCGACAATCACCCCGTAGGCCTCATGCCCGGGAACGGTCGGCTCGGTGTTCGGCTTGTAGCTGGGAACCTCTGACAAGACAGATGCTTCAGCTCCCGAAAGAACTTCACTTTTGCGGGCATGCAGATCGAACTGCTTGAGCAATTTTAAATCCGAAAAGCACAGCCCCACCGCTTCAACCTTGGCCAGGATCTGATGCGGCCCGGGCTGGTAAACGTCTTTTTCGCTGTTGAGTTTCAGTTCATCGGGACCAACCAACTGAATCGCATATTGTTTTTGAGGTAATGTTTGTTCCATGGGTTATTCCTCATCCGCGTCAAGCGGATTCCTTAAATTTGATATTTGATTTTCTAATGCAGCATCACTTGTCCGCCGGTGACGGGGACGGCCTGGCCGGTTTCGTATTTCTGTTCGATGAGGTAATAAACTGCCGCCATGACGTCCGGCGTGGTGCAGCCGCGGCGCATCGGCACTTTGGCTTCGTAGGCCTTTTTAACGTCTTCAATTGTTTTAGCGCCGGGGATTTTGCCCGTCCGCAGGTACTGCACAAACAAGCCGTTGTCCGGGTTGGACCACAGCGGCCCGTCGAAGAAATTTCCCGGACAGATCGAGTTGACCTTAATGCCGTCTTCGATCAGTTCCAGCGCGAACGACTGGGTCAGGCCGATGCTGCCGAATTTGCTGCCGGCATAGGCGCCGTTGCGGTTGGAGCCGACCAGGCCGGACTTGGAATTGATCTGGATGATGTCGCTCATGTAGGCCGGGTCCGCTTTGTGCTGGAGGGCGAGAATTTTTGAAGCAACCTGCGTGCAGAGAAAGTAACCTTTGTAGTTGACCGCCGTAGAGAAATCAAAATCCTTTTCCGGCTGAGTCTTGACGCTTTCGGCCTTGAGCACACCGGCATTGGAGATAAACACATCAAAACCGCCGAAGGTTTTTACCGTTTCATTAATGGCCGCTTGAATTGAAGCCAGATCGGTCACATTCATCGCAACCGCCATCGCACGACCGGCGCCATACTGTTGTTGCAGGATTTCGGCCTGCTTTTTGGCCTCGGCATCGTTAATATCGGCCAATACAACCCACGCGCCCCGTGAAACCAAATCCTCTGCGATCTCAAGCCCAAAGCCTTGGGCGGCACCGGTCACGATAAGGACTTTTCCGGCAACGCGGCCGGTCGTGGCATCCGCAACCGCGCCTACCTCAAAGACCCCGACGCCTTCAACCGAAATTGCCTGAACATCCGAAGCCCTGTCCAAAGCTTTAGAAACGGCCTCAATAACGGCGGTTTCATCTGCGGAGTCCGGCACGGAAACTGCGACAGCAGGAAGACTGGTCTTTTCAACAAACCGTACGGTCGGATACTGTCCATCCTGCCCCAACAGTATCCGCAGCACCGGTGCAATCCTATTTATTTTTTCTTCTGCGCTTGGACTCATAAGCCCTGCAATCCTTTTTATTGTTTTTCAAAATATCGCTTCAGCACAGCAGCCCCGATGCGGCTGAACCGTTCAATGTGCGCATTTGTATCATTTTGTTCTGAATCAATATATCCGGGCTGTCCGTGCGCTTTCAGAAAAGCATGAGCGACCAACACACAAATGCCCTCTTTAAAGATCGCGTCAACGTCTTCCGGAATCGCTGCCCCGCCGACACACGTCGGCTGAATCGGCAATAAATCCAGCGTATTATGTTCAGTACCCGCCACGACCGCAATACCCGCCTGGCGAATCGCGGTTACGTATTCAGTCAGCACTTCAGCGCTGTTGCGGATCGGGATTAACTCAACCATCGCATACTGATTTGCTTTCAGTGTCTCAATTAATTGTTCCAGAGGTGTCTCATATTCACAGCGTTGTTTTGAGCCGTCGGCCAATACAGGGTAACACGGAATACCGCCCAACTCCACGATCAACTCTTTGGCCTGCGCCAAATTCACAAATGTTTCCGGCATGAAACAAACTTTGCCGGCCTTCATCAAATGAGAGCGAATTTCATTTTGAATCCCAATAGCGTCATAAGGAGCTGATTTGGGAATCTCGCCAAAAAGATCTGTCAATTTTTGTGTACGCTGGTCACTGGATATCGTTTCAAAGACGACTTCCTGAAAAGCTTGAGCCAGATGACGTTCCTGCAGAGTAACCATTTCCGGCTTACATCCATGACGCTTCACTACCCGTGAAATGACTGCTTGATCATCTAAACCCGTATCAATGCCATGTCTCTTGAAAACTTCTGCCATCTTTGTCGTCATTTCGCGCATCCGTAAGGCATCATTATTACGAATGGTCGACAGCAATTCAGCTGCTTTTTCAGTCAGAGCTTCAAATTGGCTGATTCCTTTTCCGCATATATAATACTTACCGGGGTTTCCTGGATCATTGATACGAATATTCTGCTTCTGCAAGTCCGTTTCCAAGGCAATGATTTCAGTACCAAATAAAGGAAAAATCCCTTTGTCTTGAGCAATTTGACTGAACTGCTGATACACCGAATAATCGTAGTAGTTTCCACACCCTACAACCTGAATGCCCTCATCAGCAACAATCTGAACGGCCTTCTCAACCGTCTCAAATGCCGAAAAGTTAGGTGGTAGATGGAGATGAGCATTATAGGTTAGTCTTCCAGGTAAACCAATATCTCCAGACTCAGCCAATACTTCTTCCACATTACCGAGGGATTTCATAAAATCCGTTGTTTGCATTGTTGTTTTATCCATATTACTGGCTCTTTATTTCACTTCTTCTGTATCCACAGTTATACGCGTTATCTTTCTCGGAGGCAAATGCAGTGCATGCTGAAATGAATCTTCCGCAGCCTCCTTGACAGATTCAGATAGCGTCGGATGGGCAAAAATCATCTCTGCCAAATCTACTGTAGATGCCTTAAGCAAAAGCATCGCGGTAGCACTTTCAATGATCTCGGTTGCATTATGACCAATGATATGAACGCCCAGCAACCGTTCATCCTCAAAATGTCGAATGACCCGCACAAAGCCGAACTCTTCACCAACGGCCATTGCCTTGCCTAGATGACCAATCGGAAATTCGCCGACGCGGATCGGGATGTCTTGTTGCTGGGCCTGTTTTGTGGTTAGCCCGACTGATGCTATCTCTGGAAATGTATAAACGGCATTCGGTACCGGCTGGGTTTGTTCAGCATCTTTGCCTAATGCATTTTTAACAGCCACTTCACCCTGGGCACTGGCCGCATGAGCCAGAAGGCAGCGTCCGTTAGCGTCACCGATACAGTAATAATTCTCAACAGCCGTTTCCATCTTATTATTAACACGAATGAATCCCCTGTCAGTTTCCAGCCCAATACTTTCCAGACCCATATCCTTGGTGTTGGGTCGGCGTCCGGTCGCGACGAGCACCTTGTCGGCCTGCACTGTTTGCCCGCCGGAGAGGGTCGCTTCCACGCCGCCGTTTTTCGTTTCGAGATTTTCGACCTTGACGCCGGTGTGGATCTTGATGCCGCGTTTGGTGAACACACCGGCCAGGGCCTGACCGAGTTTCGGTTCCATTTCCGGCAGCAGCGAATCCATCAGTTCCACGACGGTCACTTCCACGCCGTACTCGTGCATCATGCAGGCAAATTCCACGCCGATGACGCCGCCGCCGACAATCAGCAGCCGCTTGGGCAGCTCATTCCAATGCAGGGCTTCATCCGAGGTGCAAACCAGATTCGGGTCTGTCGGCCAGCCGGGGATGCGGGCCGGAATCGAGCCGGTCGCAAGAATGATTTTGTCAGCGGTAAAGGACTCCGTTTCGCCCTTATCATTGGTAACATTAACTTTACCGGCCCCATCGAGCATGGCTGTGCCGGTGTAAAGCGTGACATTGCGGGCGCCGAACAGGCCTTTGATACCGCCGCGAAGTTTGGTCAGGACCTTATCTTTGCGTTTTTGAATCGAGGTCCAGTCGAAGCTGACGTTTCCGTTAATGCTGACACCTAACCCGTTGGCACCCTGAATACGATGCATCAGTTCAGCCGATGCCAGCAGGGCCTTGGAAGGGATGCACCCGTAGTTCAGGCAAGTCCCGCCGAGGTGGTGTTTTTCGACCACGGCTGTTTTGGCTCCCATTTGAGCGGCCTTCAACGCGGCGATATACCCGCCGGGGCCGGTTCCGATAACTGCAATCTGATAATGTTCTGTCATAATCTTATCCTTGTATTATATAAACTTATGAAACCAGTTTCCCAGGATCTTCCAGAAACTCTTTTAATGTCTTCAGGAACTGTGCGGCGACAACGCCATCGATAACGCGATGGTCCACACTCACCGTAACCGTCATCAAACGACCCGCACGCATTGCACCGTTTTCAACAACAACGCCTTCACGGACAGCACCAACAGCCAAAATTGCTGATTCCGGTGGATTGATGATGGCTGAAAATTCTTCGACACCAAACATGCCAAGGTTAGTGATGGTAAAAATCCCTTGTCCCATCCCTTCAAGCTTTCCATTCCGTGCCGATTCGACCACTTCACGAGTTCGTACCGCCAACTGCTCAAGTTTCATCCTATCCGCCCCGACAACAACCGGTACGGTTAAACCTTGATCGGTTCCTACAGCGATACCGATATTTGTGGATGGATTTTCTATAATCTCAGTACCTTTATACTGGCTTCTGAATTCTGGATATTGACGAATTGCTTTGGCACAAGCATAGGTTACAAAATCATTGATGGTACATTTAAACTGTTCCTTTGTTTTGCGGTAAGTACTGAAAAGTGATGTTGCATCAATGGTTGTTTTTGCATAAAAATGCGGTACATTCTGCTTGGAATACAGCAGGTTATTAGCAATTGCCCGTCTCATTTTAGTCAGAGGACGAATCCGTGTTTCAGTCGGAACGACGTCCGCATTTTCGACATCTGATGAAAGTATTCGCCCGCCGGGTCCTGAACCAGTGCCGATCGAGGCAAGATCTAACCCTTTCTCATCAGCGATTTTACGGGCTGCCGGAGAGGCTTTTACACGTCCGGTGGAGCTGACAGAAGTGGGTGTTTTTTGTACTGTGGGCGCTGACTTAGCAACTGAAGAAGTCGGTGCAGGTATGGCTGCAGCAGGTGTTGTTGATGTTCCTCCAGCAGAGCCAATATAGGCATCCATATCCACACCTTCTTCGGCAAGATAAGCCACTGGTACTTTAACTTCGACAATGTCCCCTTCACCGGCAACAATCTTGGCAACACGGCCGGCATCAGCTGCTTCGACCTCCATCGTTGCCTTATCCGTTTCGATCTCCATGATAATCTGGCCTATTTCGATCGTGTCGCCCTCTTTGATTTTCCAGGACAGGATCGTCCCTTCTTCCATACTTTGACCGGCTTGCGGCATCAAAATCGGGATAACATTATCGGGATTACCTGTCGATTGCGGAGTTGTCATACTATCTTCTTTCTTTGACTGGGATTCAACGGGTTGAATATCAATAGCCTCTTTTGCTTTTAGCTTCGCCTGAACGGGTGCTGCGGATTGAGTAGTATCTGCTTTTTGCTGTTCCAACTTCTGTAACGCAAGTGTAACATCCTCCCCTTTCTGGCCGATGATGGCCAACGGTTCTCCGGATTTGACGACGCACCCGACAGTAGGAAACGCCTTCAGTACTGTTCCTGCAACGCCACATTCTATCTCAATTAATTCCCCCGCAGCTTCTATTTGTAGTAGTAAATCGCCGTTTTTGACCGTCTGACCTTCAGCAAGTGCCCATTTCACAACAACACCTTCTTTTGAAATCCTTCCTTTTTCAGGATATTTAGCTATCTGCATACTGATTCTCCGGTAATAAATATTTCATCTAAAAACAATAGTACATCATATTTTTTCATATATCAATCATATTTTTGAAATTTTACGTTGCTTTTATGGATTTTATTGTTTATATTAAAATACAGAACGATTTTTTGTAAATCAGGATATAAAATGGTTTCATCATTATAATTGGAATAGATGAAAACTTATTGAGGATATAAAATGACTTCAACTATCCAACAAAGACGCGAAGCAATACTTTCATTGACATACCAATCGGGCCATGTAACTGTGCGACAGATCTCTCAGGATCTCAATGTCTCAGAACCAACTATCAGGCGAGACCTTCACAGCCTCGCCGCAGAAGGTTTGCTTGAATTGAAGCATGGAGGCGCATCCGTTGTAAGAACTTCAGACTACTCATTTATTTCAAAATCCATGCGTAATATAGAAGCCAAGAGAGTCATTGCTCAAATGGCCTGTGATCTTATCTCTGACGGTGAGCAATTGTTTATTGATTCCGGCACAACATGCTTTGAAATGACCTCTTTTTTGCGAAGCAAGAGAAGTCTGTCCGTCATTGTTAATTCGGTACGTACGGCACAGGAACTACAGGCTCCGGGGGTGAATGTATTGCTTCTTGGCGGTCAATATCGACCGGACCGAATGGACGCCGTCGGGCCAATTACATTTGAAGTCCTAGAGCGACTCAGAGGATACCGGGCCTTTCTCGGAACAGACGGTGTCAGCCTGGACTTCGGACTGACTTCGGTGGATATCGACAGTGCCCACATTTTCACATTAGCCGCCAGAAACGCCCGTGAATGTATCCTTCTGGCAGACAGCAGCAAGTTCGACCAGCCCTCACTTTATAAAATCACGGATTTCAATTGTATCTCGACCGTCGTCACAGAAAAAAAACCATCCTCCGAATGGGAAGATTTCTTTGCTGCACAGAATATAAAAGTGCTTTATCCGAATCAAAATTCAGAAACAGAAAATCAACAGCAAACACAGGAGTTAAGTGATGCCAAAATGTCAAATTGTCAATCCTGACCAAGCACGCAGGAGCGGTCAGATCGAATTCAAACCGATTCCGATCAATCAATACAAGACCCCGGTCAAGGACGAACTCAAACGCTACAGCAAAGAGGATATGATCCGTATTCAGCGGGACATGGTCATCATCCGCACCTTCGAGAACATGCTGAACGAGATCAAACTTCGCGGTTCCTATATGGGCGTCGAATACATGCACAACGGCCCGGCGCATCTGTCTATCGGGCAGGAAGCCGCCGCCGTCGGGCAGGCCTTTCATCTGGGCATTGACGACCACATCTACGGCAGCCACCGCAGTCACGGCGAAATTCTGGCTAAGAGTTTGTCGGCGATTGAAAAACTGGACGACAAAACGCTGATGGATATGATGAAAAACTACTTTGACGGGGAATGCCTGAAAATCGTCGAAAAAGACGCTTCCGGTTCCGTTAAAGATTTGGCGATCGATTTCCTGATCTACGGCACGCTGGCCGAAATCTTCGGCCGCGAACCCGGTCTGAACAAAGGCATGGGCGGCTCGATGCACGCCTTCTTCCCGCCGTTCGGCGTCTATCCGAATAACGCCATCGTCGGCGGTTCCGGCGACATCTCGGTCGGTGCGGCCCTGTTCAAAAAAGTCAACAAAAAGCCGGGCATCGTCATCGGCAATATCGGCGACGCCTCTTCGTCCTGCGGCCCGGTCTGGGAAGGCCTGTGCTTCGCCACCATGGACCAGTTCAAGAAATTGTGGGATGAATCGCATCGCGGCGGACTGCCCCTGATTATCAATTTCTATAACAACTTCTACGGCATGGGCGGCCAGCCCGAAGGCGAAACCATGGGCTTTGGCGTGCTGGCACGTCTGGGCGCCGGGATCAACCCCGAACAGATGCACGCCGAACGCGTGGACGGTTACAACCCGCTGGCTGTGGTTGATGCCATCCTGCGGAAACGTGAAATTCTTGAAAAAGGCGACGGCCCGGTCCTGCTGGATACCATCACCTACCGTTACAGCGGCCACTCCCCCTCGGACCAGAGCAGTTATCGCGAAAAGGCGGAAATTGAAGCATGGCAGGAACACGACCCCACCGTGAACTTCGGCAAAGAGTTGGTCAACGCCAAGGTCTGCGATCAAGCCGCCATCGATAAATTGTGGAAACATGCCGAAGCACTGGCCGTCAAGGCCTGCAAAAAAGCGACCGATGTGTCGATCTCCCCGCGGGCGGACCTCATGAAGCAAAATAACCTGCTGGAACAAACCATGTATTCCAATCAGCATGTCGATTCGATGGAACCGGGCCGCAAGCCCGATGTCCTGATCCCGACCATTGAAGAAAACCCGCGTACGCAGTCTCTGGCGTCTCGCAGCCGGTCAGCGTATGACGAAAACGGCGAGCGGCTCAAAGACACCCGCTGCATCGGCGTTCGCGACGCCCTGTTCGAAGCGATTATTGACTGCTTCTATACGGACCCGACGCTGGTCGCTTACGGCGAAGAAAACCGTGACTGGGGCGGGGCGTTCGCCGTCTATCGCGGCCTGACCGAAGCCCTGCCGTACCATCGGCTGTTCAACTCACCGATTGCCGAAGCTTCTATCGCCGGAACGGCGGTTGGCTATGCTCTGGAAGGCGGCCGGGTCCTGATCGAACTGATGTACTGCGACTTCCTCGGCCGAGCGGGCGATGAAGTCTTTAACCAGATGTGTAAATGGCAGTCCATGAGCGGCGGCCTGCTCAAAATGCCGCTGGTCATGCGCGTTTCCGTCGGCGCAAAATACGGCGCCCAGCACAGCCAGGACTGGACCGCCCTGTGTGCCCATATTCCGGGCCTGAAAGTGGCCTTCCCCGCAACGCCTTACGATGCCAAGGGTCTGATGTACTCGGCCCTGCGAGGCACCGACCCGGTCATCTTCTTCGAGAGCCAGCGGCTCTACGGGATGGCCGAAGAATTCGTCGAAGGCGGCGTGCCGAAAGAGCCGTACGACATCCCGTTCGGCGAACCGGCCGTTCGCAAAGAGGGTCGCGACCTGACGATCCTGACCATCGGCGCGACGCTGTACCGTGCTCTGGATGCGGCGAAGATTCTCGAAAAGGAGTACGGCCTGACCTGCGAGGTCATCGACGCCCGCACGCTGGTACCGTTTAACTATGAAAAGGTGATCGCCTCCGTCAAAAAGACTCGCAAGATCCTGCTGGCCTCGGACGCCTGCGAACGCGGCAGTTTCCTGCACACGATGGCCTCGACGATCAACACGCTGGTGTTCGACGAACTGGACGCCCCGCCGGTCGTGCTGGGCGCCCGCAACTGGATCACCCCGCCGGACGAGGTCGAAGCGGCCTTCTTCCCCTACCCGGCCGATTTCATTGATACCGTCCACGAACACATCTTACCGTTGAAAGGATATAAACCAAAACGAGATTGCTCCTGCCCCGAATTAATCCGCAGGCATCAGCTCGCTATTTGATTACGGTTTCATGACTCTCTTATTGTAAAGAGGTTTTTCTTTTGGTCGGGAAAAACCTCTTTTTTATGTATAAACTTGTGCTATCGATCAAACACTGTTTCCAACAACTTCGACCGTGCTACTAATGCTCGTGGGGTGTATTTATTATTCACTTGTATCTCATTATAATATAATGGTTTAAAGTTGGTTCGGATGAAATCAGTTGAATCTTTTGAGCTATTTTTATACCTTTCAGGCAATGAAAAAAGGGTTCTGGATTAAACCGATCATCTTTTTTGAATCACAGCAATTTTAAGTGCGGAAAAGGTCCGCGCGAGCTACAGATTGAAATTAGGCTCAAACCCCGTGGGGTGCATTTATTCTTCGCATGTATCTTCCTTTAATATAATAATTTGTGTCTTTTCGGCAAGCAAGAAAAATTTGAAATTTATTCGGGGGTGCCGGTGCTTTGGAGCCTGTCGTGGTAGTTCCAGGGCATCCAGTCAACCGGGGATACCGTTGCGGCGTCAATGTGCTTTTGTAACTGGGTGAGGTAGTCGAACGGGTTTACCTTGTTCAGTTCGCAGGTATGGATCATGCTCATAAAGAGGTCGCCCACACGGGCACCGTTGAGGGTCTTAAAAAAGTATGCGTTTTTTCGGTGAAGAATTGCCTTCTTCAGGGCTCGTTCACAGACATTGTTGTCCAGCGGAGCGCCGGGTTGTCGGAGGAAGAGCGTCAGTTCCTGCCAATGCCGGAGCATATAGCCAATGGCTTCCCCCAGGCTGCTGTTCGGTTCGACTTTCTTTTGCTCGATCTGCTCGGTGAGCCACATCTTCAGTTCTGCCATTTTGGGTCCACTGCGGGCCTGATGCCAGTGGAGCCGCTCCTGCTCGGACAGGCTCTGGCGTTTGGCCTCGTCGTCATTTGCATAAACCTCCTTGAGTACATCCAGTACATACAGGCACTCATCCGGGAAGTTCGCCGCCACCTCAACAAAACGTCGCCGTCCATGCGTCAGACAGTTGCCCAGAATCGTTTTGAGCGATTCGGGTGCGTTACGGCTCAGGGCATCACACATCTGGATGGGCTTGTCCAACTCGGTGGCGCGCTGTTTGAGCAGGTCGGTCAGGTTCTCGCCGGCGTGCTGATGTCCGGTAAAGAACAAGGCGATCCGATGATCGTCCACGACAGACACGATACCGGAAGTGAATACGCCTTTACGTTGGTCTTTGGACGGTGTATCGTGCTGGCAGCATAATTCCAGCACCTTCATGGTCGTATCATCATTGTGCAGCAGGCGGCCCTGGGCAGCCCTGTGAATCATTTCCTCAAACACCGGCTCGAGTCGGTCGGCGCTGTGCTCGACGATTTCCCATTGGGTCGCCGCCGGCAGAGGGATCCCCAAGCGGCCCTGGAGCCGTTCGAGGCGGTTGAAGGGAACTCCGCTGCCGTATTTCATCAATGCGATCATACTGGCTGATTCAGCGTCATATTTATCCGATCCCATGCCGTCAGGAGGCGAGGCCGTGAAGATCTCCCCGCATAGGTGGCATCGCAGCTTTTGCAATTCATACACGGTGGCCCCCAGAGGGGCCTGGCCCCGGATACGGATAATCCGGCTGGGAGCCGTCACATAGAGAGTGCCTTTGATGCACTTCGGGCAGGCATCCCCGGGTTTGAGGTGTTTGTGTGGCACATGAACCGTCTCAGCACCCGTATAGGCATCGGCACCGTTACGACCATGGCCTTTGGCTTTGGGGGATGGTTTGGAGTCGCTGCCGGTCTTTTTATCACCTTTGCCGGGGGTGTTTTTCTGCTCCATTTCATCCAGAATCTTTTTCATCACCTTGCGGGTCGATTCCGTACTCGCCCCGAACAGCATCTGTTTGAGCCGCTGGATGGAGACATGCTTTTTCTCCAACTCCTGTGTCAGAAAAATCAGCGTTTCCATGGCCGCATAAAGCGTGTCGTATTCGTCCTGATTCAAGGAACCCTTTTTCGCATGCTCCAGAATCGCCTCCATTTCACTCCGGTCCAAGTCGACGTATTCAGGGCCGTCCGGCTTGCCGGGGCTGGATGTGGGCGTCTTCGGCGTTTTGCCCATCTGCCTTCGAATTCGTCTGAGATGGCTCATGTGCTCGATCCTTTCCGAAAGAGGAACAAAAAACAGTGTCGGACACAACCGGGGCATGGCTTTATTTATTTCAGCAAGGGGCCCTCTAATCGCCGCCACGGCTCAATGCCCTTGGCAGCCGCCGGATTGCCTCCGGCCAGCAAAACACCCATCTGGTGGGCTTCCAGGGCCTGGGTGGCCGAGGAGCTGCTCTGCGGCCACCCGCCGAAGCGCCCCTTCGAGAGCCGCTTCTGACACATCCAAAACCCTTGGCCGTCATATAATAACGCTTTGATGGAAGTTGCCCGGCGGTTGCGAAAAACGAATAAAATCCCTCGAAACGGATCCTGTCGCAACTGTTCCCGGCAGACCTTGGCCAAGCCGTCGATCCCTTTGCGGAAATCAGCCGGCTCGACGGCCACCAGAATTCGCATATGCGGCGTCAGTTGGATCATTGTTCACCCGGATGGCCGTTGCAGAGGCTGTGAGTCAAGGCCGCTAAGTCTGGCAACTGGGGGCCTTTCAGGTGGATGCGGATCGTGGTTCCATCCGGTCGATGGCACTCCAGGGCACATTCAGCCGCGCCCGTCAGTTCAGATGGCAGCAATTCGATGAACTTCGGATCGGGCCCACCGTCTGATGGGGTCGCAGCAACCGTCGATTCCAGCCGCTTCTTCAGGCCACTGTAATCCAACCGCAGGGTGCGGGCCGTCCGGTTAACACCATAGGTCTGGGCCAGCTTGACCGCCGCTGACCACAGTGACTCCGGCAGGCGGCGATAGCCCTTGTGCTTCTTTCTGAACTTGTCAAAGCGCTCCCGGCCACGGGCCAGCCGGGCCGGTATATTCGATTTTGATCGGGTACTCATGGGTCGTCTCCATTATAGCATATTC
>JADHXS010000038.1 GCA_016782835.1 Phycisphaerae bacterium
GTAAACTCATGAATATTCATTCATGGAAGATAAAAATCTCACATTTGCTTGGGAGTGTGTTTGCGGCGGTTTTCGTATCTGTTCTCTTTTATTCGTCTTTCGGTACAAACTGGCAGGGGATTGCGGATTCGGTAATGACCTATGCGGCATGGGGCAAACGAGCCGGCGGACAGAGCGTGCACGTTCATCCGTGGTACTTTTATCTGAATCTGCTGACATGGAACGAATTTACTGAGCCAATGACGTGGAATGAGGACGGGATTGTTGTGTTAGCTGTATTCGGCGTTATCTTCGCCTTTACGCGGCGAACACTCCTTATCAACAGACCTGCTCTAATTCGTTTTTGGGCGATTTACACGGTTATTTTGGCTGTAATCTATTGCTCCATTTCTTATAAAACACCTTGGTGTGTCCTGGGGTTTCTTTACGGGATGGCAATTCTGGCTGGATTTGTAATTGACTGGCTGGTTCGAATATCAGAAACCTGTTGGGAGAAAATCTGTCTCGGATTATTGATTGTTATTTTTGTCATTTTAAGTCCGGTTGTTCAAAGCTGGATGCTGAACTTCCACTATGCCTCTGAGCCGACTAATCCGTACGTTTATGCCCATACCTCAACCGATATTTATCCCATGGTTGAAGCAGTCAACAAGGCCGCAAATGCATCAGGAACCGGGAAACAAATGCCCATTCAGGTCATCGCCGCAGGCGACGATTACTGGCCGCTGTCATGGTACCTGCGAACCTATACAAAGGTCGGCTACTGGTCAGATGTGAATCATTCGGCGTACAAGGCACCAGTCATTCTTACCAATGCCGAACATGAACAGAAACTGCTTGACGTTTTATATTCGGTTCCCGAACCGGGCCAACGATATCTGTATGTTCCGCTATTCGAAAAAAATATGCAGTTGCGTCCCGGGGTAGAATGGCGGGGGTATATTCGAAAGAACCTATGGGATCGCATGAATACCGCACAGGAACCAGTGCCGGTAAGTCCAGAGCAAAAGGGGAGCGGTTGGGTGAATAAGCCGGACAAAAAACAGATTGAAAATCTTCTCAAATTCAGCCATGAGGCTATGAACACCAGTTTTGAAGTTTACATTCAGGACCCGCGTGGAACCTATGCCGGCCGAGCCGCACGCGCAGCCTTCAATGAAGTGGACTGCTTAGAAAAACTACTGAGTCGCTTCATTCAAAACAGTGATGTCAGCCGCATCAATCATTCAACTCCCGGAGAAACTGTTATTGTGGACGAAGATACGATGACATGTTTATTGATTGCCAAAAAGGCGTATGAAATAACAAAAGGGGCCTTTGATGTTACCATTGGGAATATGATCGAAACCGAAAAAAATGGCGGCTTGAAACAGGCACGTCAGCAATTAACCGAACAGTCGAGCATGGATATGCTTGAATTGGATAAAGATGCTTTCGCTGTCAAAAGGCTGAATGAAACGGTAAACATTGATCTTGGTGGTATTGGCAAAGGGTATGCAGTGGATACCATTGCCAGAGTGCTGACGGAGTGGGGCATTCAAACAGCACTGATACACGGCGGTTCCAGTTCAGTCTGCGCCATGGCTCCGCCTCAGGGCAGACAAGGCTGGCCGATTACCATCACGAATCCTGTCGGTGAAGAAATAGTTTGCCGTCTGGAACTGACAAACGAAGTCTTGAGTTGTTCCGGCCTGGAGAAAGGGGGGCATATTATTGACCCCTCTACAGGCAAACCGGTGACAGATCGAATAGCATGCTGGGTTCGATTATCGGAATCAGCGGCATTGGCTGATGCACTTTCTACGGCAGGGATGATTGTGCCGCTTGACAAAATCCAAGATTTGACCCATGAATTTCCTGATATCTTTCTGATGCTTATAATGGATTCAGCAGATACAGGGAGTGGTGAATTGCTTAAATTTGGGCGCTGGCCCGACAACTAACAACTTAGAGGCAGTTAGCTCTGAGAAATTTCCGGAAACGGTTTTTTAAATCGACCAAATCCCTGAAAATGCGGTAGATTTCACGCACGGGTTTAAGGCGACTGTCCGGATCGCATGTCCAGTCCACGGGAAACTCACGGATCTGATACCCCTTCGATAGTGCCAAAAGTATGATTTCAATGTCGAACATGAATCCGTCAATAGTGCTTTGGGCATAGAGTTCTCGAGCGATATCACCGCGATAGACCTTAAATCCGCATTGTGTGTCCGTCAGGTTCCCAAGTCGTTTAATGTCGTGGATCAGGAACCAGTGGAACAGTTGCGAACAGATTTTTCGATAAGGTGATTGGGGGCGTTTTATTTGACCCTCCGATAACTTGCGTGAACCGTGAGCAATCCGGCATTGTTCTGAATCGATCAGTTCAATCCCCGGTTTAGCATCAGCATAGGAGATGCAATTTCCGCTATCGGCAAAAAGTACGAATTCTCCCCGGCTGTTCAGGATGCCGGTTCGTACCGCTCGGCCTTTTCCATAATTTTTTCCTAACTGCTTGATAATACAGGTTGTTTGAATTTCGTCCGCGGTTTTCTCAGCAGTAATGCAGGTATCGTCAGTACTGCCGTCGTCAACAATGATGATTTCGCCGGTCATGCCCTCAGAAGCGAGAAAACGATTCCCAGCTAAGATGTCCTGTCGAATCTTATGATGTTCATTGAAGACCGGGATTATAATCGAAAGATTTACCATGACTCCTGCGATAATCTTTAACCAAAACATTTTTAAGAAGTTTAAAGGATTTCATTTGAAATATCAACAGCGTTCTTGAGCTTCTCCCCGAAAAGCGTAGTATTAAATTCATTACTTGTATTTTAAGTGTCGGTTTGATAATCTGTGCAGTATTGTGAAACGAACGAAACAACGCAGTAATTGAGGCCTGGAACCGAGAACGAAGCGATGGAAACGAAGGTCAATCAAACATTTCTGGAACTTGTACGGGGGGATATTACGGACCAGCAAGTTGATGCGATTGTCAACGCTGCTAATTCTCAGTTAATTCTTGGCGGTGGGGTTGCCGGGGCGATTCGCCGAAAAGGCGGGGTGGTTATTCAGGATGAATGCAATGCCAAAGCGCCGATTGAGGTGGGACAAGCGGTTCTGACGACGGGAGGAAACCTGAAAGCAACGTATGTCATTCATGCCGTAGGTCCGCGAATGGGCGCCGGCGATGAAGACCGCAAACTCAGGCATGCGACACTGAATACCCTGCGCGTTGCCGATAAGCATCAGTTTGCCAGCCTGGCTTTTTGTGCCATCAGCACAGGCATCTTTGGCTATCCGATGGACCGCTGTGCCAAAATCATGCTCAAAGATACTATTGACTATCTCAAGGGTTCAACGGGTCTAAAAAAAGTTGTATTCTGTCTTTACAACCAAGCGGCTTATGCAGTTTTTGCCCGGGAATTGAAACTTTTGCTTTAATTGAGATTGGACCGTCCCTGTTTTTGATGGAATTCCCGCTTTGAATATGGTAATAAGTTACCCGGAATGAAGACGGAAATCATAAAAATCAGGAATGAAAACGACTCGCAGGCAATCAATAGAGTCGCTCGAATGCTGGAGGAGGGAGCACTGGTTGCCTTTCCAACGGAAACGGTATATGGCATTGGATGTCGGGTCGAATCGACCGCTATCAAAAGACTTGATCGTATCAAAGGCAGACTTCCCGAAAAACGCTATACCCTGCACGTCGGCAATGTGGCTCAAGTTCCGCAATATGTTCCCAAAATGTCACTGCGGGCGAAGAAATTGGTGGACCATGCCTTGCCGGGTCCATTGACTGTTGTTTTTGAGTTTGATAAGGCGGTCGTGAAGGAAGTACGAAAAAAAATGGATAAAGATGTTGTTCGACTTCTTTATTCGGACAAAACCATTGGTATTCGCTGTCCGGACCATCCGATAGCGTCTGCCATTCTATCCAAGGCACAATGTCCGATTGTGGCTCCCAGCGCAAATCCCGCGGGCAAAGAGCCTGCGGTGACATCTGAACAGGTTGTGACATATTTTGATGGCGTTCTGGATGCGATTGTGGATTCGCCAGCTTACGGGGATTCTCAGAACAGCAGTACGGTTGTTAAAATAGGAAAGACGCATGTTCAAATTTTGCGGGAAGGGGCCATTTCGGCGAAGCTAATCCACGATTTAACAACTATTCATGTCTTGTTTGTGTGTACAGGCAATACGTGCCGAAGTCCTATGGCGGAGAGGATTTGCAAAAAACATTTTTGTGACATTTTGGGTTGTTCAGTTGACGAACTTGCCGGTTTCGGGTATATAGTGGAGTCAGCAGGAGTTGCTGCAATAACAGGAATGCCGGCAAGTCACTACGCAGTTGAAATATGCAGACGGAACGATATTCCTTTACTGGAACATCAAGGTGTTCCCTTAACACCGCAGCAAATCGACGGAAGTGACCTTATTTTTGTGATGAGTCGCGGTCATCTACAAAGTATTGTCGAGTTTTATCCGGAGGCGGCCGAGAAATGTTTCCTGCTGGATGAAAACGGTGACATCGCGGATCCGGTTGGTCAAAGCGTTGAGGTGTATCAGCGGTGTTTTAAACAAATAGAAAAAGCAATCAGACAAAGAGTAAGCGAGATTTTATGAGAATTGCAGTTGCAAACGACCATCGTGGACACAAAGCAATTGAGCAGATCAAGGCGATTATCTCACAACTGGGGATGGAATGTGTGGATTTTTCGATTCCGAGCGATCAACCGGTGGACTATCCGGATACCGCTTACCTTGCATCTCGGGCCGTTACGGAAAATAAAGCGGAACGGGCGATTCTGGTTTGCGGAACGGGTATCGGTATGTGCATCGCGGCCAATAAAATAAAGGGCATTCGGGCGGCTTTGTGTTTTGATGAACTGGCGGCCAAACTATCCCGCGAACATAACGATGCGAATGTCCTCTGTCTTTCCGGTGATCTGGTTGGTCCGACGATGTTGCGGAAGATTGTGGATACATGGTTGACGACCGATTTCGTTGCCGGACGTCATCTGCGTCGTGTGCGCAAAATCCGGGCGATTGAAGAAGGTATGGATCCCAGAGAAATTACAACAACTCAGTAGTATTTGTTTTTTAGACAACCCCAATAATTTTCAAGCCGCGACGATTGAATTTATCCCGGTTTTTTTCTTTTACCGTGCTTTTAACCCATATTGTTAATTGATATGAACTTCTTCTTTTTTTCGGGTTTTTTTAAGCTGGGCTTTGGCTGACAAGCGTTCGGGAAGTTCAGGCTTTGTCTGTTGTGCGGCGATTTCGTGTGCCCGGGAGCAATTGGCGCCGATATCCCGCAATTTTTGGTAACGCATATCGACAAGCTTGTCAAGGCTGATCCGTTTAAGCTGATTGAGCGTTTTTGTGATGTACTGTTCGACATTGTAGATCGTGTCGTGCATGTTGCGGTGTGCTCCGCCGAGCGGTTCTTCAATAACCGCATCTACGAGCCTGAGTTTGAGCAGTTCTTTTCCGGTCAGACGGAGTGCTTCGGCGGCAATCGGCGCTTGTGTGCCGTCATGCCAGAGAATGGCCGCACAGCCTTCCGGCGAAATAACCGAGTAGTATGCATGTTCCAAAATAGCGACTTTGTCACCAACCCCAATCCCCAATGCGCCGCCGGAACCGCCTTCGCCGATGATGACGCAGACGATCGGCACATGCAGCCGCGACATTTCCATCAGATTGACGGCGATGGCTTGTGACTGACCACGTTCTTCGGCACCGATACCGGGATAGGCGCCGGGTGTGTCGATGAGGCTCACAATCGGCAGGCCGTATTTTTCCGCTAATTTCATTTTAGCAAGCGCCTTGCGATAGCCTTCCGGGTTCGGACAACCGAAGTTGCAGGCAATTTTTTCTTTTACGTCCTTGCCCTTATTCTGTCCGATGAGCATGACACGCTGACGACCGATTTGGGCGAGGGCTGTTACGATAGCCGAGTCGTCGCCGAAACAGCGGTCGCCATGCAGGGGCCGGATGTCGTTAAACATCAGATTCAGGTAATCGCCCAGAAGAGGCCGTTGCGGGTGACGGGAAACCTGAACGGTTTGCCATGGCGTCAGGTTAGAGTAAATGTCCTTGAGCAGGCTGGTTTGACGTACCTGGAGCGCGCGAATCTGCTGGGCGTTCTTGCCTTGCAGAGAATATTGCTCGTCCTGGACGCGCAATTCCTCGATCTGCTGATCGATTTTGGCGGCCTCCTGTTCAAACGGCAAATACTGCTTGACCGTATTTTTGGTTTCTTTGCCTGTCATTTTTCTTCAATGTTCCTATATAGCAAAAAAATCTGTCCGCCTTTCGACGAATCAGAATCCTCATTTCATTGCTGCTTCCGGCGGTTCCCGTCCAATTGACCGGATATATTAGCATTTTTGCGGGACAAATGAAAGAAAAAAATTGACACCAAGGGCTCAAGAGAGTACTTTTCTTACAGTGTGCTGGATTTTTGCTGTTTTTGTAAGTGCTTGTCTATGAAAAACTTAAAAAAAATAAGTGTGGTTGGGATGGGGCTTTTGGGTGCCAGCGTCACCCTCTCAATAAAGCGGGATTTACCGAACAGTCGGGTCGTTGGTTACAGTCATCGTCCCCAAACTCGCCAAAAGGCACGACAATACGGCGTGGCCCATGAGATAGTCGAAACGCTTGAAGAGACGGTTGAAAATGCGGATATCGTGATATTGGCGACCCCGATTTTGACGTTTAAAGACTACTTTGCCAACATGGCTCCCTGCCTGAAAACCGGAGCAATTGTAACCGATGTCGGCTCAACCAAAACATTACCACACCGCTGGGCCTCTGAGCATTTGCCGAAGGGGGTTCACTACGTCGGTTCGCATCCGATTGCGGGTTCTGAAAAGCGGGGACTGGAATATGCCCGTGATGATTTGTTGACCGGGGCGGCTTGTATTATGACCAAAACGACTGGTACCCATGCGGTTTCGGTGAGAATTTTGGAGGAATTTTGGGCACGATTAGGCTGTGCAGTCAAGGTCATGAGCCCGGCTCGACACGATAAGATATTCGGGATGGTCAGTCATTTGCCGCATATCACTGCCGCGGCATTAGTTAATTCCAACAAGACGCAGGATTTAGAGTTAGCCGGACGCGGATTCATCGATACGACCCGCGTTGCCTCCGGCCCGGCCAATGTCTGGAGTGATATTTTGATGACCAACACTCCGACCTGCATCGAGGGGATTGAGACACTGATTGGCCAGCTAAAGCTGATTCAAAAGGCAATCCAATCCGGCGACGAAAAGAAGGTTAAAAAACTGCTCGAACAGGCCGCCGCGAAACGGGCCAAAATGATTCAGCACAAGATCGACCAGAAAGAATTATTCTAAATTTTCTATCTTCTCCAACAGAGCAATCCCCCTTTTTTAAAAAGCAGAGAACCTCCAAAATCCCTAATTTAAGCATATTTTGCCAATTTTTATCGGAAACTAATTTGCTCTTTTCCGGTGTTTTTGATATTTTATGTCCACTCGGTTATGAATTTTTCACGCCCGAGGCGGGTGAAACTAAAAGGGAATACTTTTTTAAATAGAAGGGTTCAATGTCTACAATTAACAAATTTCAGAAATGCACCGTCATATTGCTTATCTTTTTTCTTTTCTGCACGATTCAACTTTATGCCAAGCCAGTGGGTAAAGAAAAAGTAGGTAAAGCAGCCAAAACATTTCTTACTATTCGGTATCCAACTTCTGATCCTAAGCTGGCTAAGACGACTACTAAAAAGGGTAAGTCAGCTTTTAAGATCAAAGAAGTCCAGCCATTAGTCGCTTCCGGGGAAATTGTCGGGTTCATAAGTGAAATGGAACCTTCGGGCTTTGTTTTGTTCTCTGCCGACGATCAATCGCCGCCAGTGAAATTTTATAGCGATAACGGCACATATGAAAATCTCCCAATAGGGTTGCGAAAAGTGTTAGAGCTTGAACTTTCAGAAGATTCTGCGATTCTAAACAACAAGAAAGTTCCCAAGATCACATCTACCCTAAAACGATTTTCTGACCGTTGGAATTATCTTACGTCGGATACAAGTCAAACTGAGGATGGTTCTTCTTCGACGCCCATCTCAGGCACAGCCATTCTGACAACCACGTGGAATCAGAATTATCCCTATAATTATTATTGTCCCGTCGCAAGCGGAGGTCCCGGCGGCTTGGCATGGGCGGGTTGTACCGCCACTGCGCTTGCCCAGGTGTTGAGGCACCACAATTTTCCTTCTGCGGTAACAAGCGACCATACGTTTACGGATAATGCGGGTTCCTGTCAGGGAACCCATTCGATAAGCGACGCCGGAATGGGCGATTATGACTGGGCGAACATGCCAAGTTCCATATCTTCATCAAGTCCCGATGCGCAAAAACAAGCTGTTGGTCGATTGATTTATCATTGCGGAGTTGCGTTGGAATCGGATTATGAAGCGGACGGCACGGGAGCATATCCCTCGGATGTTCCGAATGTTTTGCAGACTTATTTTAACCACACGTCAGGAGGTTACGAAAATAAGAGCAGTTATACCAATACGCAGTGGTATAACAAAATCGCCAATGATATCGATAGCGATAAGCCCATTTTCTACTCTATGTGGGAGGCCGATTGGAGTCACGGACATGCAGTAGTGTGTGATGGGTATCGCAATGGTAATGAAATGCACCTGGACTTAGGGTGGTCGGGTTCGGGAACCGCATGGTATAACTTAGACAGTGTGAGCGCAAGTGGTTACACGTGGACAATTCACGGAGCGGTTTTCAATATAACCCCTGTGGGAAATCAGTCCCCCGGTACACCAAACAGCCAATACCCGGACGATGGCGCCATAGATGTTTCAATTACGGTCGATTTGGGTTGGAGTTGTTCTGATCCGGATGGCGATACGATCTATTATACAGTCTATTTTGAGAAGGATGATTCTTCGCCGGATACGGTAATCAAAAATGACTCGACCGGGTCGAACGCTGATCCAGGAACGCTGGAGTATGATTCGCATTATTACTGGAAAGTACGGGCGGATGATCACAATGGCGGGGTATCAATAAGCCCTGTCTGGGATTTTTGGACGGAGCCTGCCTTAGGCTCTTTGCAAGCATTTATACAGCCGGAAGAAGCACGGTCTGAAAATGCTGTATGGCGAGTTGACGGGGGAGCATGGCATACAAGCAGTTATACGCAGACAGGTTTATCTGTTGGGGCACATACTGTTGAATTTCTTTCCACGCAGAATTGGGATGCTCCGGTAAACCAGAGTGTTCAGATTACAAACAATCAGACAATGATTATAACGGGCCAATATCGCAATATTGCGGACATCAATTCAGACGACAAAGTAAATGTGCTTGATCTTTCAAAGATTGCTCAAAAATGGTGTCTAACGAATTGTGATGAATTAAATGGCTGGTGTGAGAAGGCCGACACCAACCATTCCGGCGATGTTGGTATCGACGACCTTCTCATCATGGCCGAACATTGGCTGGACGGGGCTTTCACAAGCAGAGATTATATATACTACAATGATTTCGATGGAAATCTGGATTGGACGACAAGTGACAACTCTGTTTACATCAATAATAACCAATATCTTTATATTTCTGCTGATGGAGTATCTAATGATGATTATGCGGAAAAGGTGTTTGATATTAACTTAGGGGCTAATGATCAAATTATAATTGAGCAGAGAGTAAAATTGGAATCAGACGGCCTAAACTATCGCCTTCCAACGGAAAGGATCATGTTTGAAGATTCTTCTGAAATCAGTGTGACTTATCTTCCAAGTTTTGATAATCAAAGTTACGGTTGGCATTTTGATGGATGGACTGGAATTGATGATCCGGGAATTCCCGGGGAAGGTTATTGGACATCTGCCACTGCGGATTATTGGGTTATTACCAGAATGGTTATAGCTTCAACTGGTGGAAGTCTTTATATGAAGCCTGATGATCTTGCTAAAGCTTGGTATTCTGACCAGTTCAGTTTTATAACTTCATCCAATTGGGATCACTCTGAAGTAACTAAAATAAAATTCTCACAACCTTGGGACAGTGTAAATTGCATTGACTATATAAAGATATCTTCCATAGATACACAAGAAGGTTTAGTTACTTATTATAAACTTGATGGAACCTTGGGACCAGTAGTTGATGAACTTGCAAATAATGACGGAGTGAATAATGGTGCGATAAGAGGTGTTGCAGGAAAAATAGGAAATGCGTTTGAATTTGACGGAAGCAGTAGCTGGGTGGAATCGAGTTTAAACGCTGGAATAACAGGAAACTCTGACTGGACCATTTCATTCTGGATGTATACTGACAATCCCTTATTTAGTCATAACATTATAAGTCTGGGGGCATATGGAACATCTTTTACAACAGTTGGCATTGCTCCGGGACAGACAGCTACTGAATTGTTTGTTAATCTTTGGGAAAGTCCAGATTATAATGGGGGCGAAGGTAATGAGTGGTTTGATGTAGGTATTGACTTAACAGGTTCATGGAACCATATAGCGGCGACTTACAATGGAGCAAATTTAGAATTCTTTGTGAATGGTGTTTCAAAAAAGATTAAAGCGGCAGCACTCAATTTGGCGGATGACAAAATTTATATCGGAGGAAGAACCGGTGGATATAACGAGAGTGTGAATTTATATTTCGATGGCTGGATCGATGAAGTTCGCATTTATAATCGAGCGTTAAGTGTTTCTGAAGTCCAATATCTATATCAAAATCCTTAGAAGGAAACGATAGTGGACGGTGAAGGCCTTGATTCTGGTTGGGTTTCCCGTTCAAGTCGAGGAGAGTCTCTGTCCGGGGTGTCTGGATGCCGGATCAAGTCCGGCATGACATTATGAGCATGATATTTCGGCGTAATGTCGGAATGGCAGGCCAATGCTGATATTTTGGCTAAAGTATTGCAAATCTTCTGATTCTTTATTGAGAAGAACACCGGTTTTGTGTAACATATCCCATCTGTTGAAATATCAAAAATCAAAGATTAAATAGCAAAAACGCGGAAAAGGATTGTAATGTGAAACAGTGGCGATTTGAGATTTCATCGAAGCAGGGGTTTCCGGATGTTGGCGGCAGGGATGTGCTGGAGGATATCCGGCAGTTAAATATTGATTCGGTCGAAGATGTCGTTTCCGAGAAGGTCTATCTGATTGAGGCCGATTTCGACCGGGCATTTGCCGAACGTGTCGCCGGGGAACTGCTGAGCGATTCGGTCTGTCAGGACTGGCACATCGGCAAAAGCGGTGTTCCCGCCGGGCCGATGGCCGCGACGCTGATTGAGGTGCATTTAAAAAGCGGCGTGACGGACCCGGCAGCCGAGTCTGTCCGTGCGGCATTATCGGATATGGGGGCCGGAAAAGTGGATTCCGTTCGGACAGCTCGCAAATACGTCCTGCTGGGGACTGTTTCCGATGCGGAGCGGGAAACGATTGCCCGTAGGATTTTGGCCAATGACTGCATCGAAGATGTCATCTATCCCGGCGCGCCGGGAGATGCCGACCCGCCCAGTCCTCATGTTGAGCCGTACCAGATGAAGCTGACGGAAATTCCGATTTGCGGCCTGAGTGACGCCCAGCTCATGCAGATTAGCAAAGAGAAGGATATGTTTTTGAATCTCAAGGAGATGCAGACGATTCAGGCCTATTATTGCGATCTGGACCGAGAACCGACGGATGTGGAGTTGGAGACGCTGGCCCAGACGTGGAGTGAACACTGTGTGCATAAAACGCTCAAAAGCAGTGTGGATATGGAACTGGACGGCAAGAAAATCCACTTTGACAACCTGATTAAAGAAACGATTTTTAGGGCCACCAAAGATTTAAACAAAAACTGGTGTATTTCAGTCTTTGCTGATAATGCAGGTGTGATTGAGTTTGATGATGAACACGCGGTTTGCTTTAAAGTTGAAACGCACAACCATCCATCGGCTCTGGACCCTTACGGCGGTGCCGCAACCGGCATCGGCGGCGTGATTCGTGACCCCATGGGGACAGGGATGGGCGCAATGCCGGTGGCCAATACCGATATATTTTGTTTTGCCCGCCCGGACATGAAGTTGGAAGATGTGCCGAAGGGCGTTTTGCATCCGCGGCGAATCATGAAAGGTGTCGTCGCGGGCGTGCGGGATTACGGAAACCGCATGGGCATTCCGACGGTCAATGGAGCGCTCTATTTTGACGACCGTTATCTGTCAAATCCGCTGGTGTTCTGCGGCAATGTCGGCCTCATTCCGCGTCAGAAATGTTTCAAAAACCCGCAGGCGGGTAATTTGGTCATTGTTGTCGGCGGCCGAACGGGTCGCGATGGCATTCATGGCGCAACCTTCTCCAGCGGCGAAATGACACATGAGCATGAAACCATTTTCTCTCATGCCGTTCAGATTGGTAATGCCATTACCGAAAAGAAGATGCTCGATACGCTCCTGCAGGCCCGCGATGCGAATTTATATGAAGCGATTACTGACTGCGGGGCGGGGGGGCTTTCCAGTGCCGTAGGCGAAATGGGTGAAAAACTCGGTGCCGAAGTGGACCTGGAAAAGGTGCCGCTCAAATACGCTGGGCTGTCCTATACGGAGATCTGGATCAGCGAAGCGCAGGAACGCATGGTCATCGCGGTCAAGCCGGAGAACCTGGATGCCATCATGGCGATTTTTAATGCAGAAAATGTCGAAGCAACGGTTATCGGCCAATTTACCGGCGACAAAAAACTGACACTTCGTTACAACGGCACACAGGTCGGGCAACTGGAGATGGATTTTCTGCATGAGGGAATCTGCAAATACGACCGAAAGGCAAAATGGGAGACAAAAAAATTGTCCGAGCCGGTCTTGCCTGAAAAGGACAACTATAACGATGATTTACATAAGATTTTAAGCTCTTATAATGTGGCTTCCAAAGAGTGGGTGATTCGCCAGTATGACCACGAGGTACAAGGCGGCAGCGTTATCAAGCCGTTGATGGGCACGGACAATGATGGCCCGATGGATGCGGCAGTAATTCGGCCCAAGTATGAGCATGACAAAGGCGTTTCGCTCAGTTGCGGTATGAATCCGTGCTATGGCGATATTGACCCGTACTGGATGGCGCTGGCGGGAATTGATGAAGCCATTCGAAATCTGGTCTGTGTCGGGACGAATCCGGAGAGAATTGCTTTACTGGATAACTATTGCTGGGGCGATTGTACCCGGCCGGAAATGCTGGGCGCGCTCGTGCGGGCCTCGCAAGCCTGTTATGACGGGGCGATGGGGTTCGGTGCACCGTTTATCTCCGGCAAGGATTCGCTGAATAACGAATTTGTGTGTGACGATGGAACCCGCATCGCGATTCCTTATACACTGCTGATTAGTGCGATTGGTCTGGTGGACGACATTAACACATGCGTGACGATGGATGCCAAACAGCCCGGCAATTTGATTTTTGCCGTCGGGCTGACAAAGAATGAACTGGGCGGCTCACACTTCTATAAAGTCAACGGTGAATTGGGAGCCAACGTTCCGAAGACGGATGTTAAATCCGCGGCCCAGACAGCCAAACGGATTCACAAGGCAATTATCACCGGTTTGGTGCGGTCTTGCCATGACTGTTCTGAAGGCGGACTGGCCGTGGCGTTGGCGGAAATGGCGTTTGCCGGTGGTTATGGTATTGAAGCCGACCTGCGAGGATTGCCCGCAAGCGATGACTGTATGAAGACCGATTCACTGCTGTTTAGCGAGTCCAATTCACGCTATCTGGTCGAAGTTGATCCGCCGAATTATGACGCATTTGCCAGGTTGATGCTGAATATTCCATTTGGCCAGGTTGGCGAAGTCATCAAAGATAAGAAGCTATTGATCCATAACGGCATTCAAAAAACAGTTATCGATGTAGAATTAAATGCATTAAAAGCAGCGTGGCAAAAACCGTTGGCATGGTAGTTTTACCATGAAGAGCATTGAGAACATAAAGATAATAAATCTTAATCGGTGACATCTGTGTTAATCAGTGTCTTGAAAAAGGATTATAATTAAATGGATAATGTAAAAGCGATTGTATTACGAGCGGCCGGTATTAATTGTGATATGGAAACTGAACATGCGCTGCGGTTGGCCGGTGCACAAGCCGAACGCATTCATATAAACCGCGTGATAGATAATCCTGCGATGCTGGATAACTACCAAATCATGGTGTTTCCCGGCGGGTTCAGCTATGGCGATGATGTAGCCGCCGGGAAAATCTTGGCCAATCAGGTCGTCCGGCACCTCAGCGATATTTTGCATAAGTTTATCGAAGACGGCAAACTCGTATTGGGTATCTGCAACGGTTTTCAGGTTATGATAAAAACCGGCATCGTACCGGGACTCAATGGTGCCGGCGCACTATCCCTGACCGAACACGTCGTGACATTGACGAATAACGACAGTGGCAAGTTTGAGGACCGCTGGGTCTATTTACTGCCGGGAGCGGAACGTTGTGTTTTCGTCGAACCGGGCAAACGGATTTATCTGCCGATTGCTCACGGAGAAGGCAAGATTGTCACCAATAACGAAGATACCTTGAACCGGATGAAACAGCAGGGTCTTGTAGCGTTTCGTTACGTGGATGCTGATGGTAACGAAGGCGGCTTTCCGGTGAATCCTAATGGTTCGCAGGATTCGATTGCGGCGTTGACCGATTTAACCGGCCGCGCGATGGGCATGATGCCGCACCCGGAACGTTGTGTTCGCTGGACACAGCACCCGCACTGGACCCGGCTCAAGAACCGCGAAGGCTTTGCCGACGGCATGACCATTTTTGCCAATGCGGTCAATTACGTTAAAGAGAATTTCTAAGAGAGCGAGGAGCACAAAAACGATGATTCTTGTAAATGAAAATTTTTTGAAATTAAAAGCCGGTTACTTATTTCCGGAAATTAGCAGGCGGGTTTTCGCCTTTTCAAAGGCTAATCCCGACGCCCCGATTATCAAACTGGGCATTGGCGATGTCACCGAGCCGTTAGCCCCGGCAGTAGTTGAGGCGATGCATAAAGCGGTGGATGAAATGGCAACACATTCCGGGCTTCATGGCTATGGCCCGGAACAGGGTTATGCCTTTTTGCGAGAAGCAATTGCTGAGAGTGATTTCAAATCACGAGGCGCCAATATTGCCGTGGATGAAATCTTTATCAGCGATGGGGCCAAATGCGATACCGGTAATATGCAGGAAATTTTTGGAATCGATAATGTCGTAGCCGTGACGGATCCCGTCTATCCGGTTTATGTAGATACAAATGTGATGGCCGGACGTACCGGCGACAATGACGGCAAAGGCCGCTATGCGAATATTATTTACATGCCTTGCACGGCCCAGAATAATTTCGTGCCGGAGTTGCCCACAAAACCGGTGGACATGATTTATCTGTGCTTTCCGAATAATCCCACCGGCGCGGTGGCGACCAAAGAGCAGCTTAAAAAATGGGTTCATTACGCCATTGAAAATAACGCGGTCATTCTTTACGACGCTGCTTATGAAGCATTCATTCGGGACGACAGTATTCCGCATTCGATTTATGAAATCGAAGGGGCACGCAAAGTCGCCATCGAATTCCGCAGCTTCTCCAAAACCGCCGGCTTTACCGGTGTTCGCTGCGGCTTTACGGTCGTTCCAAAAGAATTGGTTGCCTATACAAAAGACGGAAAAGCAGTTGAGTTGAATCCGATTTGGAATCGACGGCATTGTACGAAATTCAACGGTGTCAGCTACATTACTCAGAAAGGCGCCGTAGCAGTTTACAGTCCGAAAGGTAAAAAACAGGTTCAGGACACGATCAATTTGTATATGTCCAATGCCGACGCAATGCGTGCGGCACTCACGGCCCAGGGGTATCAGGTCTTCGGCGGCGAACATGCCCCGTATATCTGGCTCAAAACGCCTGAAGGTGTGGACTCGTGGAGTTTCTTTGATACATTGCTGAACAAGGCTAACGTAGTATGTACACCCGGGGCCGGTTTCGGCGCCGCCGGTGAAGGCTACGTCAGACTTAGTGCCTTCAATAATCCCGAAAACGTTGAAGAAGCGATGGATCGCATTTCAAAAATCTAACGGTAAGGTGGGCTGTGCCCATGCGGAAGCTATGACGGAACATACGGCCTATATTGGATTGGGCAACAACGTGGAAGACTGCGAAAGGAATCTCCATACGGCCCTGTCCGGTCTTGATGGACATCCGAAAATATCGGTTATTAAAACAAGTTCGTTTTACACAACACCGCCGCTGGGTTCGCAGGTGCAGCCGGATTTTCTTAATGCCGTTACTCAGGTACATACGTCCTTATCCTGCGGTGAACTTTTTCAGGCATTGAATTTGATTGAGCAGGACATGGGCCGCAAGCGTGATATCCATTGGGGCCCTCGAATAATTGATCTGGATTTACTGCTTTATGCGGAAATGATTGTCGATGACCCGGATTTGAAAGTGCCGCATCCGCAGATGCATCTTCGCAGTTTCGTTCTCAAGGGAATGTGCGAGTTGGCAGACGATTTTGTTCATCCGCAGTTAGGTCGCACGATGCGGCAGTTGTACCAGCGGTTAAACGGCCGGGACTTTTTTTCGGATCCGCAAAAGCCGCAACTTATTTCTATTGCGGGTAATATCGGTGTGGGAAAAACAACCCTTTCGGACGGTTTGGCCGGGCGGCTGGGGGCACAATTCATTACGGAAAAATATGACGAGAATCCGTTTCTGGCCGATGTCTATGCCGGACATACCGAACTGGCGCTGGATTCAGAATTATTTTTTCTTTCCAGCAGTGCCTCCCAGCTTCGCAAAAAACAGTTGAAGGCAGGAAAGCGATATGTCAGCGATTACGTCTTCGATAAGGCACTGATTTACGCATCCGGCTGGCTGAACGAAACCGACCTTCAGGCGTATCAAAAACACTATGACAGCGTTTTCGAGGGAGTTTTCGATCCGGTTCTTGTCATCTATTTGCACGACAGCGTAGAAAACTGCCTTCAGCGGATTCACCAGCGCAATCGCCCCTATGAACAGAAAATCGAAGCGTCATTTCTCGAACATCTTGCCGCCGGCTACGAAACCCTGTATACTGATTACCCGGTTTGCCCCGTCATGCGATTGCGTCCGGACCAATGCGTCGATGCCGAACAGGTTGACAGAATCGCAAAAGAAGTACAGTTTTATCTGGCAAAGACAGACTAATGCGGATTGTTCATACGATTAACGAAATACGCCAAAGCGTTCTGGGAAAGAAACAACAGAACGCTCGTGTGGGACTTGTCCCGACCATGGGGGCGCTCCATGCCGGACACGGTTCGCTCGTCGAAGCGGCGGTCGAAGAATGCGATTTTGTTGTTGTCAGCATTTTTGTCAATCCGACGCAGTTCGGCCCCAGCGAGGATTTTGAAAAATACCCGCGGACACTCGATACCGATGCGGCGTATTGTGAGCAATTGGGAGCCGATATCATCTTTGCGCCGTCCGCCGACCAGATGTATCCCGCTGAACAATTGACCTGGGTCGATACCGAAAAATTGACCGAGGTTCTTTGCGGCCAGTCCCGCCCGGGGCATTTTCGCGGAGTAACAACCGTTTGCGCAAAACTGTTCAACATCGTCCAGCCGGATCTCGCATATTTCGGTCAAAAAGATGCCCAGCAGGCAATCGTCATTCAACGCATGGTCAAAGACCTCAACATGCCGCTGGAAATTCACATTTGTCCGATTGTCCGTGAAGATGACGGGTTGGCGATGAGCAGCCGAAACAAATACCTGTCTGCGGACCAGCGTAAGCAGGCATTATGCCTGTATAAGGCTCTGACTGAGTGTCAATCACAGGTTGCTGCCGGCCAAAGGCAAGTTGCTCTGTTGATTGACGCCATGAAACAGGTTATCCAGCAGCATCAGGGCCAAATCGACTATATCAGCATTGTCGACCCGCAGACGCTTGACTCGTTGGAGCAGATTAAGCAAAAAGCCCTCGTTTTGGTGGCCGTCAATATCGGGAAAACCCGCCTGATTGATAATTTATCGATAGACTTGAACACTCCGGCAAATCCGATATAATACGGGTTTAGTCCCGAAGAGACGACAGATAATTAGCCGGAGGCGTGAGCCTCCGGGAGAAAGGAAGAATAATCTTTAAGCCCCGAAGGGGCGAAAGAAATACTCTTCCAGTCAGATAGTACCAAATACAGGAAACCCAAAAGCATGTTAGTAAAAGCGTTAAAAGGTAAAATACATCGTGGGCGTGTAACCCAGACCAAGATTGACTACCCCGGCAGCATCGGCATCGATGAAGAGATGCTCAAAGCGGCTGGCATTATGAACTATGAAGAAGTCCTCGTGGCCAATGTCACCAATGGCGAGCGGGTGGAAACGTATGTGGTTCCTGCACCCCCCGGCAGCAAAGACATCGTTATCCTCGGCGCCGCGGCAAGGCATTTCAGCCCGGCCGATGTCGTGATTATCATGAATTTCGGGTATTTTACGCCGGACGAAATGAAAAACCTGAAGCCAAAGGTTTTAATCTGCGACGAACAGAATAATTTTTCAATGCTGAAAAAATAAAAACATATTGACAAATGTCGGAAAAAAATTTGTTGTTCCAAACGCCTACAGCATTACTCCGAACGTCTACAGTGTCACTCCGAATGCCCACACAGTCATTCCGAGCGGAGCGAGGAATCTATTTAAACGGCTATCCGCCGGAGGCGGATTCTATAATTTTAATCTTTAATCTTTAATTTTTGATATTTTTATGCACCCGGAGCTTTTCGAAATTCCGTTTCTGCACGTATCCGTTAAAGCCTATGGCACGATGATGGTCATCGGCTTTCTGGCGGCGGTCTGGCTGATGCGGCGGCTGATGAAACGCTCCAACCAGAATCCCGATTTTATCACCAACATCGCCATGTACGCGCTCGTTTCCGGCATCATCGGGGCGCGGATTTTTTATGTGATTCATCACCGCGACTTGATTGACGGATTTTGGGATATTTTTGCGGTCTGGCGGGGCGGTCTGGAGTTTCTTGGCGGCGTTCTTGTCGGGATTGTGTTTCTGTGGAGTTATCTTTGGAAGCAAAAATTACCCAAGCGCTTATATCTCGATATACTGGCCATCGGCCTGATGGTCGGACTGGGCTTTGGACGCATCGGCTGTTTTCTGAACGGCTGCTGCTACGGCAAATGTACGAATGTGCCATGGGCCGTTCAGTTCCCGTATGCCAGCCCGGTCTTTTACGGTCAGACTCATCCCGACGCCGCACGCGACCGAAACGAACCGCTGTTGAACCTCCCCGCCGATTATTTCGATACGGAAGGGTGTCTAAAGCCCTTTGACGCTCTGACTGAACAGCAGCAGCAAGCGGCTAAAAAAGGCCCGTATCGAACGCTGCCCGTTCATCCGACGCAACTTTATTCAAGCATGAACGGGTTTATTCTTGCCGGAATTTTACTGCTGATTTGGTTTAAATTTGGCCGCAAAAAGCCCGGCGTGACTCTTAGCCTGATGCTGATATTGTATGGCATAACCCGCTTTTATCTCGAAACCCTGCGCGACGACAACCCCTTCGAACATGCCTGGTGGGCCATCTACAAGGGCGGCACCGTCTCACAAAACATCGGCATCTACATGCTCATCGCCGGAGCAATCATGCTGACCCTCTTCGCCACACGAAAATCAGTCTCCAACTCATAGCCCCCCAATAAATTGGGTTCGATTGGGTTCGTTTTTTTTCAGCTATTAGCCTTCAGCTTTCAGCAACCAGCTTTTTCAAAAGAGCTTACGGCGATTTCGGTGATTTTGAAATTGGGTTCGTTTGTCATAAAAAGCCTTCGGGGCAAGGCCCCCTTCGGCTTTAAGAATACAGGAATACAAGAATACAGAACTCAGGAATTCGTTTATCGTGTCGCTGCCGCTCCACGCTTTTGCCGCTTCCATCACTTAATTTTCAATGAACTATTCGATTTTGTGTATTATACGAAAAGTTAGATGATTGTCAAACAAATTTAAAAGTTTTTTGGCAAAACTCTTAAATTTCAGGCAGGAGGCAATAGGCAGAAGGCAGAAGGGGGGATTTTGGGGGGGAATTT
>JADHXS010000039.1 GCA_016782835.1 Phycisphaerae bacterium
ATCCAGTTTACTCATTCGCTCGATTGCCTGATTGACCTGTTCGAGGGTGGCATTCATTTTTTTGGCGATTCGGGGAAGATGATTTTCAAGCAGTTCGTCCCAGCAATCGCGAACCAGGCGAATTTCAAACGACATGTCTTCGGGATGTTGGCGCATCTGAATCAACAGACACTCCTGGACATTGCGGGCGCCCACTCCGGTCGGCTCCAGTTTCTGAACCAGTTCCAGCGCCTGCTGAAGATGCTCGATGCCGAAGTCGTGTTTGTCCTTATTATGCAGTTGCTCCAGCCGAATCGTCAGGTATCCCTTTTCGTCCAGATAATCAATAATTAACTCCCCGGCGGCCTTTACTTTTTCATCGGCATCGACCAGACGCCACTGTTTTTTCAATGAATCATTCAAGGACTGGCTTGTCGCGGCGGTGTTATTGAGAGCCTCCATCTTTTTGTCCGGGTCGCCGCCGGAACGTTGGTGTTGTGATTGGTAGTTGAATGAATCCGAACCGTTAATGCACTCGCCGAAATCTTCGCCCAGGCTTTCCAGACGTTGAAAATCATCCGCATGGTCGGAATCATTGTCGACTACCAGTTCCTGTTCTTCGGAAATCTCCGGTGTTTCGGGCTCCGTCGTTTCGATCTGGTCGGCCGGCTCCTCGACCAACTCGAGGACCGGATTACTATTCAGTTCCGCTTCGATTTTTTCCTGTAACGCCAAGAGCGGAAGCTGCAAAACCTCCATCGACTGAATCATGCGCGGAGCCAGCTTCATTTTCTGCTCCATCCGCATTTGACCTGTCATGGAAAGTTTCATTGACATACACTAAGTCCTTTAATTACAAAACGTAATAACTCTATGTGTAATATTATAACAGAGCCGCAGCAAAAATCATACCAGAATTTTTCAATTTGCAAAATGATTAAAATTGAGTACGGTTCAAGATTGCATCGGTCAGAATGGAGCCACTGGAAAATTCGATAGTGGACCCGGCCGGCAGGCCCCTTGCCAGCCGTGTGATTTTGACATTTAACGGCTGCAGCAGCGAGTGGATATACAGTGCCGTCCCGTCGCCTTCGAGATTGGGGTTGGTGGCCATTACAACCTCCTGAACCGAACCGCTTCGGACGCGTTTGAGCAACGCATTGATTGTCAGATCGTCCGGCTCAATCCCCTCCAGCGGGGCAATGTGGCCATTGAGAACATGGTATGTCCATTTGCAAAGCCCGGTCTTTTCAAGACCGATGAGGTCCTTTGGCTGTTCGACAACACAAATCACGCTGTGGTCACGCCGGGTGTCCGAACAGATGGAACAGATATCTGACTCGGTCAGATTGAAACAAATTCTGCACTGCTGAATGTTCTTTTTGACATCCGAAATCGCCTCAGCCAATGCCATCGCCTCGGGCACATCGGACTTGAGGATGTAAAAGGCCAGCCGTTCAGCGGTCTTAGGACCGATACCGGGCAGTTTGGAAAACTGCTCCACTAACTGATTAAGACTTTTTGTATAGGCAGGATTCATTCTAATCGACCACTTCTTCCTCGATGGCTTCTTCGGGTTCCCCGATTGCCATCTTCCGGATATCTACGGGTGTCGCATCCAGTCCTTTGAGAACCATTTGCACCGTCGGGTCGTTTAAGACTTCATTGCGGTCCAAATGATTCATCTTTGGGGGCGCAGGCGGTTTTTCCGCGGAGACAGAAGTCGCCCTGTCTTCGGACAAACGTATAGTTACCTTTACCCCTAACATCTGCGACAGGTTTTCTTCAATAACAGGGGTTTTTCGCTGGCACATGCTTTTGGCAAATTGCCCCTGACCGTCTTTTCCGAATTGGATGTCAAGAACAGAATTTCGCAGACTCAGCGGTTTAGCCTGCTCAAGGACCGGTCCCAAAGAGGCATCCTTTTGGGCCATCGACTGAATCCATGTCGGCCATGATGCCTGAATCGATTCTATGGTTGCCTGGACCTGATGGGCCATTGAAACCGGCTGGGCTGAAATCGCCGAAGCAGATGTGTTACCGGCGACTATCGACTTTTTTTTTACCCCTGTGGAGGCGGGCGCCTGTTGGCCAAGTTGGGCCAAACTCATAAAATGTTCGCTCAGAGCCAGCCGTAATACCAATGCTTCCAGTAACGCCCGGCTGGTCTCACTGCTCCGCAAGGTCCAGCGAAGTTTTTCCAGTGCGGTAATGTTGTAGATCAACGCGGGCACGTCAAATCCCTGTGCGATTTCGGCAACCTGCTTTTTCTCCTCGGCGGTCAATACCAATACTTTGGAATCCGACCCGGCACACAAAAAGACCATCAAATCCCGCATGTTTTCAATGAGCAAGTCGCAAATCTGGCCGGAGCTTTGGCCGCTTTTGATCAATGCTTCGATTGCATTCAGGACACCCGCAGCATCACCAGCAGCCATTGACAACAGCAAATCCAGTACTTTCTGCTTATCCGGCACGCCGACTAATTCATTGAGTTGACTGGCCGACAACGGCTGTTGGCCGGCACTGATGAGTTGGTCCAGAAGGCTGAGGGCATCTCGCATGGAGCCGTTCGCCAGGCGTGACAGATAAATAATCAGGTCATTTTCGTACTTAATCTTCTCGTCTTTGAGAATTTTTTCCAACTGCAGGCCGATGACCTCGGGGCTGATGTGCTGGAAATCAAACCGCTGGCAACGGGATTGAATCGTCGCCAGCACTTTATTCGGTTCGGTGGTCGCAAAGATGAATTTTACATGCTCGGGCGGCTCTTCGAGAATTTTCAAGAGTGCGTTAAACGCCCCGGGGCTGAGCATGTGAACTTCGTCGATAATGTAGATTTTAAAGCGTGCCCGTGCAGGCCGATAGAGTGCGTTTTCCCGAAGCTGACGAATGTTGTCCACGCCGGTGTTGCTGGCGCCGTCAATCTCAATGACATCGATGTCTTCGCCGGCATTAACGGAGATGCAACTGTCGCACTCCAGACACGGGGTTATGGTCGGACCGTCGGCTTTCAGACAATTCAATGACTTGGCGAGAATACGGGCCATTGTAGTTTTGCCCACGCCACGGGTGCCGCAAAACAGGTAGGCGTGCGCTACCCGCCCCATTTCAATGGCGTTTTTCAGTGTCTTTGCCACCGCATCCTGACCAACGACGTCGTCAAACGTCTGGGAGCGATAGCGTCGTGCAATTACCGTATATGCCATAATTATTGATTATTGATTATTGATTATTTTCTTTTGAGACGTTTATTCGCCATAAATCCAAAATTCGAATGCCAATCCGCTGTTGCTGGATTCCCGCCTTCGCGGGAATGACAGTGTATCGCCGGGCAAAAATCTGAAATAGCTTGTTTTGAGCATTTTAGACATTCGAAATTCGAATTTGTTTCGATTTTCGGATTTCGTGCTTCGGGTTTACAAGTGGAATTATCAATCATCCATCGTCGATTGTCAATATAAAAAGGTGGTCGGGTTGGCCACGCACAACAAAGGGTACGCTTATGGCTGCTCGGTTCCCCGCCTGACCAGGTTCGCGTCCGATGCTTGCATGGGACCCGACCGCGAATGAGTGCGATAAACAGCATCCCGCCTGAAAGCAAGGTTTCATAGTGTATCGTGTCAGTTTACCATTTCCAGTAAAAAAATCTATAAAAATGATTTATTCGGTGCTCGATTTCGGTATAATCTGGATTGACAGGGGTTATTTTTACGGAGAATAATTATGAATGTCCGAATTGAAGATAATTGTACCGCTTGCGGACTGTGCGTGGATACGTGCCCGGATGTGTTTGAAATGGGTGATGAAATCGCTCAGGTCATCGTCGATAATGTGCCTGCGGAACTGGAAGATGTGGTTCAGCAGGCTGCCGATGAGTGCCCTGTCGAAGCCATCGTGGTGGAATAACCCAAAACAAAACGCCGTCGGCACAATATTAAAAACAAATAACGGGCAGTTGTAACGATATCCTGTTCGGAGTACGGCTTTATAGTAAGACAAGCCTATATTATTGTATTTGGAGATTTTATTATGGACCGACGTCGTTTTATCGCAGCCAGCCTCGTATCCGGTACAAGCATTAGTTTTGCCACCCCCTCACTCGCCGCCCAAGAAACTTCACCGACGAATTCTCCCAAGCCGTTCCGACTTAACTATGCGCCTCATCCGGGGATGTTTAAAAACCTGGCGGGCAATAACCTATTTGACCAGATTAAGTTCATCCACGACCAGGGATTTGGGGCGATCTTTGACAACGGGCTGATGGGCAAATCCGCAGATACGCAGGAGAAAATTGCTGAGACACTGCGTGCATTAAATATGGAGCTGGGACCTTTTGTTCTATATGCGGATTTTGGTGTAAAAAGCTTTGTCACCCAGAACTCCGATATTCGCAATATGTTGACCGATAAGACGAAGCAAGGCGTTGAAACCGCCAAACGTACCGGCGCCAAGTGGGCCTTGATGGTTCCGGGACGTTATGACGAGAGCCTTGAATGGGATTACCAGACCGCCAATGTCGTGGATAATCTGAAATACTGTGCGGATATCTGCGAGAAGGCCGGACTGACAATCGTCATCGAGCCGCTGAATCCGCATGATCATCCGGGTCTGTTTTTAACCAAAATTCCCCAAGCATACCAAATCTGCAGAGCGGTCAACAGCCCGGCCTGTAAAATCGTCGACGATCTGTACCACCAGCAAATCACCGAGGGCAACCTGATTCCCAATATAGATCGCGCCTGGAGTGACATTGCCTCATTCCATCTGGGCGATAATCCGGGACGCAAAGAACCCGGAACCGGTGAAATCAATTATAAAAATATTTTTAAGCATCTCCATGAAAAAAAGTATACCGGCGTGCTGTGCATGGAGCACGGCATCAGCGGAAACGGCCGAGACGGAGAGCTTGCACTACTCGAAGCGTATCGTGTGTGTGACAGTTTTTGAAAACTGTTCGAGAAAGGACATTAAAATGTGCCCAAAAATCAAACACCTTACTGTATTTTGCTGTGTTTTTGCTATGCCGTTTCTGATGGCCGGATGTGAGCAAAAAATCATGTTGTTTAACGGGCAGAATCTGGATGGTTGGAAGCCGGTACTGTCCAATCCTGACACGAATCCGGCTGATGTCTGGTCGTTTCGGGACGGCGTTCTGCGATGCGAAGGAAAGCCCAACGGCTACATTCGCACGGAAAAAGACTATTCCAATTACACCCTGCACCTGGAATGGCGATGGACCGACAGTCCCACCAACAGCGGTGTCCTGCTGCATATCGCCGAGCCGGACAAAATCTGGCCGGTATGTATTGAAGCACAGTTAATGCATCAAAATGCCGGAGATTTCTATGCGATTGGGGGCACTGGTTTTGAAGAACTTAAAGACGGAAACCATCTTGCGAAACAGCATGAAACCAATGAAAAAGAGCCGGGGCAATGGAACACGTATGATATTATCTGTTTAGACCGTACAATCACCTTATATGTCAATAGTCTGCTGCAGAATAAAGCAACCAAGACAACCGTTAACTCCGGAAAGATCGGGCTTCAATCGGAAGGCTCTCCGATTGAATTTAGAAACATTATACTCACACCCATAAGAAAATAGAGAAATGGTTATGAATCGAAGAGAATTTCTAAAAAATGCAACGGTTGTTTCTACAAGTGCAATCGCTATTTCCAATAATGCACTTTTTGCGGCGGGTTCAGAAAGTCTGAAAGTCGCTCTCATCGGCTGCGGCGGACGCGGCCAAGGGGCATTAGAGAACTTCCATGAGGCCGCTAAGCATATTGGAATCACCGCTGAAGTTGTCGGATTAGCGGATTTCTTCAAAGACCGCGCTGTTGGTGCGGCCAAGAAATTCAACGTTTCGGAGGAACTGTGTTTTGTCGGCGCCAATGCGTACAAGCAGGTCATGGAGACAGACGCGAATGTCGTGCTGCTGGTCACTCCTCCAAATTTCAGACCGGTTCATCTGGAAGCGGCTGTCAAGGCAGGCAAACACGTGTTTATGGAAAAACCGGTGGCCGTTGATCCTCCAGGCGCACGCAAGATTATGGACGTTGGAGAATTGGCCAAGCAGAAAGGGCTTGCGATTGTCGCCGGAACTCAGCGCAGACACCAACTGGAATATCTCAAAACCCAGTATGCCGTTGAAAAAGGGGCAATCGGTCCGGTTCGCGGCGGGTCGGTTTATTGGTGCGGGGGTGCCCTGTGGTATAAAGAACGCGAAGCCGGCGAAGATGATGCCTCCTACATGGTTCGCAACTGGGTCAGCTTTACGGAAATGTCCGGGGATCATATTGTCGAACAACACGTCCATAATCTCGACGTGGCCAACTGGTTCATCGGCAAACATCCGACAGCCGCTATCGGTTTCGGCGGTCGGGCGAGGCGGAAAACCGGCACTCAATTTGACTTCTTCAGCATCGATTTTGATTACGGTAACGATGTCAGAATTCACAGCATGTGCCGGCAAATCAACGGGACCTACGGACGTGTTTCAGAAACCTTTACCGGAACCACCGGACAAACGTATGGAACAGGCCCCGGCAAAGATGGTTTTTCGGAAGAATTCCAGATGCCCGAAGTACCCTGTGTTGACAACCCCTACGTACAGGAACATGTGGACCTCATCAACAGCATCCGAGAAGGTAAACCGTTAAATGAAGCGGCCAATGTCGCCACTTCTACACTGACCGGCATCATGGGACGCATCAGCGCTTATACCGGAAAACTGGTTCGCTGGAAAGACCTTGTCGATGAAAGCAGCGGCTCGCCGTGGTATAATCTCGCACTAAGCCCTTCGCCGCAGGATTTTGAAAACGGAACCGTTAAGGCCCCGGAAGACGATGTAATTCATATTCCCGGCGAGGCCTAAATAGATCATTTGAAAAATTGGTTACCGATTAGTCCTTAAAGGCGGCAGACAATTCGCGGCCGCGGTCGCGCGCAGCCGTCAGCGCCTGCAGAACCATTTCGGATATTTCTTCTTGGACAAAGACTTTTAAGGCGGCTTCGGTCGTGCCGCCGGGGCTGGTTACTTTTTGGCGCAGGACGGCAGGGTCTTCGCCTTTTTCCTGTGCGGATTCGGCGAGCAAGGCGGCACCTTTGGCGGTTTGCAGGACGAGGATTTTGGCGTCCGCTTCTGTGAGTCCCAGCGAAACGCCGGCTTTAATCATCTCTTCCATGAGCAGGAAGAAATAGGCGGGCCCCGAACCGCTGACGGCGGTGACGGCATCGATCAACGTTTCGTTTTCAACAACAATCGCTTTACCCACCGAAGCACAAACATCCAATGCGGTTTTGAGGTTTTCCTGTGTGGCGGAGGCGTTATACAAACCGCTCGCACCGGCTGAAACCAATGCGGGGGTATTGGGCATGACGCGAACGATCTGTACATCGCCCAGTATTTGGCGAATCGAAGCAGTCGTTATCCCGGCGGCAATGGAAATCACCAACGCATCGGGCTTCAATGTCCCGGCAATGCCTTTGAGTACATTGGGCATGACCTGTGGCTTAATGCTGAGAAGTACAATATCGGCCTGCCGGGTCAGCTCGGTATTATCCATCGTCGTCCGGATGCCGTATTGCGTTTTTAACTCGTCCAGCCGGTCGGGACGCACGTCCGAAACCCAGATGTTGTCCGCTTTAAAGAGGCTGGCCTTCAACACGCCCTCCAGCAGGGCCTGGGCCATGTTTCCGCCGCCGATAAATCCAATTGTTTTCATGGTCGATTCCTTTGTTTCATATTTTCGCATAATCATACCATTAACCTGTCAGGAGGTCAAACTGTTCCGGGCTGAGGCTCTGGCGGAGCTTCTGCAGGGCCTGCAGTTCGATCTGGCGGATGCGTTCCTTGCTGAGGCTTAGTTCATCGCCGATTTGTTTGAGTGTCATGGGTTTTTTCTTAATAACAGCGGGGTCCAGTGCGTAATGATTCAAAATAATATACTGTTCACGCTCATCGAGATTGTTTTCGATAATCATCCGTAAATTCCGTTGGGCCTGTTCCACAGCGGAAACATCCGGTAAATGTTCCAGCCGAATATTAGACGGCAGGTTTGAAAAGTCCGCTCCGCTTGCGCGGTCGGGGCGTTTGGATTCAGCGGGAATCATCCTCGCAAAATCCTTGACAATCGCCCAGCTTGCATAGGTACTAAACCGATAGCCGCGGGTGTAATCGAATTTTTCCACCGCGGCCATTAAAGCGATACTGCCCTCACTGACCAGTTCGCTCATTTGCACACCGGCGGTCAGGTGTTTGCCGGCGATACTGACCACCAGCGGCATGTTGGCTTCGATGATACTCTTTTTAACGGTCTCGGCCTGGTTGAGCCACTTTTCAATCCGGTCTATACGAGCCGCCCGGGGACGATCCCGCTGAATCTGCTGGCGCTGGTGAGCAGCCAAAAACTTGAGGTAATTGTATCGCCGAAACAGGATCGTTTCCTGTTGGCGGCTCAACAACACATTCTGTCGCTGGGGACTCAGAGTCAGTTGTTTGAGGGGAATCGATAGAATCTTCTCCTCTGCATCACGGGCCGTGAATTCATCACTGCCCATATATTCGATTTTCCGGCTGAACAATTCGCGTGCACGCTGCTGATTGATGATGCGATGCACCGAACTGCGGCTTCGTCCAAACCGTTCCATGAGTTCTTTAATCGAGACCCCCTGCCGGTTGAGCTTATATAACTGCAATGCCCCTTTGGCGGAAATCCTGCCGCGAGAGGCCGGCAGTTTGTCTTTGGCTCCGTTTATCTGGCATTCGGCCAATACCACACGGACCGTTTGACGCACTCTGCCGACCTGTTTTGCCACATCCTTCACTAATTCATTCCGTGTGTGGTATTTTTTTTCCGAAGCCAGTTGGGTTGCCAGCAATAGAATCTCTTGTTTTTGCTGTGAATCCAACCTTGTAAACCGCCCTGCCTGATGAATCAGGTTCGGATGTTCGGCGGCAAACTGCTGGACAGCGGATTCGGTAAATCCTTTTCGCTTTCGCCCGTCTTGAAAGACATAAATTTTCCCGGTTAAGCCCCGCTTTTCCCATCGCCGAATTGTCTTCGGTGACACAGAGAAGCGCTGGGCAAGCTGATTGACCGTCAGGACGGGTTCGGGCTGCTCAGCCACATCCAATTCCAGTTCTTCACTTAACCGGGACACCCAGACCCGCAAGTCTGCAATCAATACTTGGCCGGGTATTAAGACTTGCTCAGAGGCGGCGGGAGGACGATATCCCGTGATTCGATAGACAATAAAGTCAAACGGATACTCCAATTCCGTATCGATTACCATCATGAGTTGTTCGGCAGCGGCCAGTTGCTTTTTTTTGCGGGCGTTGGGCGCAAACCTCAACTGGCCAAAAAACTCCCGCAGAATCGGATGACTGGCTTGGATTCGCATACTATTTAATTATCGTCATCCAGCCATGAAAATTCAAGACTTTTTGTCCCGTCATTTTTAAATAAAAACAAACTCAATCCACTATCATTCATCCCCTGGTGTTTTCGAATAAATCTAAAAAAATCAAAATTATCGGTTGACAGCAGCGTTCCCGATTTGCTATAAGAATGATGCTCCTTCTGCCGCCTGTGGTCAGTAGCCCTGGGAAGTTCACAAGCTTCCATTCCTCCTTCAACCACAGGCGGATTTTTTTGCGCAAAAAAAACAGCATGTGTTTTCGACCGCACGCTGTTTTTTTATCTGCTCGTTTATTTGAGTTATTCGTTTTTTAATTGAGCAGGCCCCTGGCCACATCGACCGCCGTCGCTGCATCGGCGGCATAGCCGTCGGCACCGATTTTGTCGGCATAGGCCTGTGTCACCGGCGCGCCGCCAATCATGGTCTTGGCAGATAAGCCGGCATCCTTGATGGCCTGGATGGTTTTTTCCATGGAGGGCATCGTAGTTGTCAGCAGAGCGCTGAGTCCGATGACCTGTACATTGGCTTCCTTGGCCTTTGCAATAAACGCATCGGGAGACACATCCACACCAATATCCACCACATCAAAGCCGGCCCCCTTGAGCATCATGACAACCAGATTCTTGCCGATGTCGTGCAGGTCGCCCTGAACGGTTCCGATCATGGCCTTGCCCAGCGGCTGAACACCGGCCTCGACCAATTTCGGCTCGAGAATTTCCATCGCCATCTTCATGGCGCGGGCGGCGATGAGTACTTCCGGAATATATACTTCATTGGCTTTAAACCGCACACCAATGACATTCATTCCCGCAATCAGGCCATCAGAAAGAATTGTTCCCGGTTCGATTCCCTCATCCAGCGCCGCCTTCGTAACATCGACGGCGGTTTTTTGGTCGCCCTTGATAATCGCATTGCTCAATATCTTTAAATCTGCCATGTCTCACCTCATTGTTTTTTATAACTGTAGGGTTAATGGTTATTTCCGCCTTCTTTTTTAGTCATCTGTGCCATTAAAATCAAGTTCTTTACCGGGTTTGGCATAAGATTCGCCTAAAAAATGGCACAAAACGATAATTTTATGCTATTTTTCTGCCGGTTTTGCGTATTTTCGGCGGCACCCTATTGATGCAATTTAGGTTGTGGATTACACTTGGAAAAAGCTTAACAACACATGGATGCAAGGATAATGATCAAATTCCGTAATCGGAGCCGTTCATGAGCCATATAATCGTACTGGTTAAACAGGTGCCCGATGTGTCGCAGATTACCGATAACGCCTTTGACCCCAAGGCCGGAAACCTGATTCGAACACGACTTCCAAGCGTCATCAATGAACTGGACACCCAGGCGCTTGCCTTTGCCTGCTACATGAAACAGCTTTCAGGCGATACGAAAGGCAAAATTATCTGCCTGACCATGGGTCCCCCGATGGCTGCCGAGGTGCTTCGTTACGGATTGGGGCGGTGTGCCGATGCGGCGGTTCTGCTGACCGACCACGCTCTCGGCGGCGCTGATACCTGGGCGACTGCCAATCCTCTTGCCTATGCCGTCCGTAAAATATACACCGAGCTGCTCGGCGGAAGCAATGATTATCTTATTGTCGCGGGGATGCAATCCGTTGACGGCGACACGGCACAAGTGCCGGCTCAAATGGCTGAGGAACTTCAGATTCCCTGCATCCCATATACCACGAAAGCTGAATACGAAAACGGACAGTTTTCTTTTACACGGATTATTTCCGGGGGCAGTCAGGTTGTGCAGCCTTTGCGCAGCCGGGCAATGATCACCGTGGCCAAGTACGAACACCCGCTGTTCGCTTCATTTGCCCGAACACGCATGGCGAACAAAATGGAGCTGATTCAGTGGGGCGCTGACGATGTCAAAGCCACTGCGGTCGGGGTCGCCGGCTCCAAGACCCGTGTGATCCGTGTCTTCCCGCCGGGAAAGACCACACGCAAATGCCAGGCTGTCGCTTCGGCTAAAGAACTGGCAACCATCATCATCGACAAACTGGGGCAAGACAGCAACACGGTTGATGCCCGGACACAGCAAGCTATGGGGTATCTGTTGCCGGAAAAACGAGCCGATAAGTTAGACCGATCCTATGAAGGTACGGAAAAAGAAAATGAAGATTATGTCGCTCTGGCACATAAACTCAAAGAATTAAGCATAACCGATTTGTCGAAAATGGATGAGGAAACCACGGAAAAGATACTTGCTGACGACACTATTTCCTTCCATAAAAAAGCATTGGAAGACATGCTCGAAGGTTTGAAAAAGACAACGCCTGAATATACCGGCGATGTTTGGGTTATGGCCGAACACAGCGACGGAGTTGTCAACGCGGCAACATTCGAGTTAACCGGCAAAGCCCGCGAACTGGCTGATTCGCTGTCAGTCCGTGTCGGTGTGGTTCTGCCGGGTGATTCCGTGTTGTCGATGGCCAATGAACTGATTGCGACTGGTGCGGATGATGTGTATGTGATCGAACATCCGCTGCTAAAGGAGTTTGACCCGCGTGCCTACTGCAAGGCCGTTTCGAGTGTGTTTACCAAATACAAACCGCAGATTTTCCTGTACGGTGCTACCCCGCAGGGTCGCGTGCTGGCTCCGATGGTATCCTATCGGGTCGGATGCGGATTGACCGCCGATTGCACAGGGCTGGAGATTCGTGACAGCAGCCGAAAGGGACAGATTGCCGTGCTGATGCAGACCCGCCCAGCACTGGGCGGTAACGTCATGGCGACCATCTGCACCAAAGATTCGACCTGTCAGATGGCCACGGCTCGTCCCGGGGTGATGAAACGCCTGCCGGAAGATAAAACGCGAACCGGAAAAATCATTGAACATTCCGTTGAGCTGAATGAAAACGATCTGAGCCTGAAGATTATCCAGACGGAAAAAGGACGTGGGCAAGTCAATTTTGACAGCGATGCAATCGTGAGCGGCGGAAAAGGAATGCAAAATCGCGACACCTATGATCGATTGCTTGACAATCTTTGTAACACCATTCGAAATCAGTTACATATCTCCGTCGAAAAAGGGGCGACCCGAACCGCCGTCGAGCAGGGTTTTACGGAACGCATTCATCAGGTCGGTCAAACCGGAACTGCCGTTGGACCAAAACTGTATATTGCCATCGGTATTTCCGGAGCGATTCAGCATATGATTGGAGTGGCGAATACCGAAACAATTATTGCTATTAATACCGACCCGAACGCACCTATTTTCAAACAATGCGATTATTATATTGTCGGCAGCGCTGAGCAGGTTGTGCCCGAACTAGTCGCGGCACTGAATACAAAGTAAAACGCAGACTGTTTTTTACAGGGCGAAGAAATATGACAAACGAATATAACAACGTATCGGTTTTAATCGTCGGGGCCGGTCCGGCCGGGTTGTCGGCAGCAATTACCTTGAAGAAACAACAACCCGAATTGAATGTCGTCGTCATTGATAAAGCCGCCAATCCCGGCAACCATAATCTTTCCGGTGCAGTACTGGACCCGAAAGCCATTGCCAACCTGATGGATCCCATTGATCCGGACTGGAAAGAGTCGGACGATGCCAAGGGCGTCCTCATCTTAAAGATTGACAAGGATGACGTACTGTTCCTGTTGAGTAACAAGTTTTCGTTCAACATTCACTTTGCGATAAAGCTTGCCAAGCTATTCGGACTGGGTTTTGGACAATTATCTCACGGCGGAGACACTATTTGCTCTCTGAGCAAGCTGACCGCCTGGCTCAATAAAGTTGCCGTTTCTTTAGGTGTGGAAGTGTTGTATGGTTTTGCGGCTGAAGATATCATCTGGGATGCAGAGGAACACCTTGCGACCGGTGTTAAACTGGTTGATCAGGGATTGGACAAGGAAGGTCATCAAGAAGTGAATTATCTGGCCGGGGAAATGATTAAGGCTAAAGCGATTCTTCTGAGTGAAGGCTGTGACGGTCTGCTTTCTGAAAAGTTTATTCAAAAAGCAGGACTTCGCCGTCAAGGTGCCCAGCTCTATTCGATTGGTGTTAAAGAGCTTATCAAAGTCAACGATACACAATACACAAAGTTCTCCAAAGGCCGGGTGGTTCATGCCATGGGCTACCCAATCTGGACACCGGTTTTCGGGCCGGGCATGTTCGGCGGCGGCATCATGTACCCAATGGGTAATAATCACATCGCCGTCGGTATGATTGTCGGGTTGGACTACAAATATTGCGATTTCAACCCGCAGGACGCCCTGACACGTTTTAAGGAGCACGCCTTCGTCAAGCCATTCATCGAGGGCGGCATCGTGACCGAAGCAGGCGCCAAGATGATTCCCGAAGGCGGTTTCTACGCGATTCCGCGTCACGAGTCCGGCTCCATCGGACGCAGTAACGTCCTGCTGCTGGGCGACAGTGCGGGTTTTGTGAACATGTGCAAAATCAAGGGATTGCACAACGCCATCGAATCCGGAATCGCAGCGGCTGATGCTATCGACGGCAATCTGGAACGTCCCCTGAGTTTGGCCCGCATCTATACGCGCCGCCTTGAAGAACGTGGTGTACTCAACGATATGGAATCGGCCAAAAACTTCCGCCAGACGGTGGCGAAATTCGGCAATCTGATTGGAATGCCGCTGTCAGTGCTGGGTAAATGGCTGCCGAAGTTCAAAATTGAGCTGGATTATGAAGCCATGACTACGGCCAAATACAGGCTGAAACCCCCTGTGAAATTTGACAAGGATACCTTTACGGCCGTAGCCGCGACGGAACACCGCGAAGAGCAACCCTGCCACCTGCTGATTGGTGATGAGAAAATCTGTAAAGAAACCTGTTTGAAAAAATTCGGTGCCCCGTGCATTACCTTCTGTCCGGCAGGCGTTTATGAAAGCATTGCGGGCCAGCCGAAGGCGGCCAACCCGTCAAACTGCCTGCATTGCAAGACCTGCCAGCGCAAGTGCCCATTCGACAATATCCGCTGGACGGTTCCGGAACCGACCGGCGGACCGCGCTATAAGACAATGTAATAGTGTCCGAAAAAACCTCACATAAGGTTCCATGCCGACGCTTTCCGTGGGCATGTTTATTTATGCCAGTCCAGAATTACATTCCCAGTGACTGGATTTGATTCATCAAATAAGCGTACATTTGGACCATCGCATAGCAGAGCAAGATTGTCAGAACAATCATTATAATACTTGCAACCACCTTAACAGTCAGGGTGTAGCGGGGATTTTTCCACACCAGCGGCAGCACCAGTGGACCTATCATCAAAAAGCCCAACACAATCGTTACCGTTGAATGATACCATTTACCACCGATTTTAGGGCTGGAAGGAGGCCTTTTCCCCGTCAGGAATTCACCACAATAGCGGCATTTAATTGACTCGGCCTGTATGCGTTCGGCGCAAAACGGGCATTTCTTCATCTCATACACAGGCGGTGGCGGCGGCTGAACAGGTTCATCAAATGATGTTCGCATAAAACTCTCCAAAACAGGACAATCCTATTGTATCGTCATATCAGCCGATGGAGTACACCGAAAAAAAGATTCTTCACTTCGTTCAGAATGACCATTTTTTGTGGCTTATCCGGGCTATTCGGATAGTCTCTCTATTTATCCGTCAGCCAGTTGGGGCCGATGGAGACATCAACTTTCAATGGTACATCCAGCTCGATTGCGCCGGTCATTGTTTTGCTGATCCATACGGCGTGTGTGTCGGCTTCTTTCTTCGGCAGTTCAAAGACCAGTTCATCGTGAATCTGGAGAATCATTTTAACGGGGAGCTTTTCTTCCTCGATGCGCTGGTGAATATGAATCATGGCCATCTTAATTAAATCCGCCGCCGAACCCTGAATGACCGTGTTGATGGTCAGACGCTGTGCCTGCGAACGCATGTTAAAGTTTTTACTGTTGAGGTCGGTAATTGGCCGCCGCCGATGCAGAATCGTCTCGGCATATCCCATATTCCCGGCCTTATGGATGATATCATCCATAAACCCGCGAATCGACGGATACCGGTCGAAGTAATCGGTGATGAATTGTTTGGCTTCGGCCTGCGTGATACCGATGGCTTTGGACAGTCCGAACGGCCCCTGCCCGTAGATGATGCCGAAGTTGACTCCCTTAGCCTTGCCGCGCATCTCGCTGGTCACTTCATCCAGCGGCACACCGTAGACCTGCGAGGCTACAAATCGGTGGATGTCCCGGTCTTCGGTGAACGCCTTCAGCAATGCGACGTCTTTGGAAAAATGCGCCAGCAGCCGCAGTTCAATCTGCGAATAGTCGGCACTCATGATACAGCCGGACTTGTCGGCCGGGATAAAAGCCGAGCGAATCTTTCGGCCCATCTCCGTACGCACCGGGATATTCTGCAGGTTCGGGTCCGACGATGACAGCCGCCCCGTCGCCGTGACCGTCTGGTTAAACGAGGCGTGAACGCGATTGGTCCGCGGATTGATCAACTGCCCCAGCTTGTCCGTATAGGTATTTTTCAACTTAACAATTTGTCGGTATTCAATCAGTAACGGCACGATTTCGTGTTCATCCTTCAGTTGATCCAACACACCCGCATCGGTGCTGCGCTGCGTCTTGCCCTTCTTGACACTTTCCAGCCCCAGACGGTCAAACAGGATTTCTCCCAACTGCTTCGGCGAATCAATATTGAACGGCTGTCCTGCCATCGCATAAATCTCATCGGTCAACTTGTCGGCCGTTTCGCTCATCGTATTGGACATCTTTCGCAGTAAGGCCGTATCCAACGACACACCGTTGGCCTCCATACGGGCGAGCACCTCGACCAGCGGCATTTCCACTGTTTCAAACAACTGTTTAATGTCGCCCATTGCCTCCAGCCGCTTGGAAAGATATTCATACAGCCGCCATGTGACATCGGCATCTTCGGCGGCATATTCACAGGCCGCCTGGGTATCGACCCGGTCAAAGGTCAGTTGATTTTTGCCCTTGCCGATGAGCGCCGAAATCGGTATCGGTTGGATGTCGAGATAGTCCTTAGCCATGGCGTCCATGCTGTGGCTGGACCGGTCGGCATGAAGACAATACGACGCCACCATCGTATCGAACACCCGGCCCTGCTCCAACACCACCGGCAGTCCGGCATTTTCCAGCACCAGATAATCATACTTTAAATTCTGCGCAATTTTGTACCGCTTTGCATCCGCTAAAACGGGGCCGACCAATTCCCGCACGGCTGCTATGTCCAGATGCTTTTGGCCCATGGGGCATCGCACGGGCAGATAGTACGCCTTGCCCGCCTGCCAGGAAAAACTCATCCCCACCAGGTCGGCCCGCATCGAGTCAATGCTTGTGGTTTCGGTATCAAAGGCGAACCGGTCCTGTTTTTGCAGTTTTTTGACAAATTTTTCCAGCTTTTCCGGGCTGTCCACCAGTTCGTAATCGCCTTTGGCGCCGACTGTTGACGGTATTCCGCTTGCCGGCTCGGCAAACAGACCGCCGGGTATTGCAGGCGCTGATTCGGTTTTGGCTTCTTCGGCCTGCACGCCCAATGACGACAGCAGTTTTGTAAAGCCAAGCTCTTTATAGACGCCAGCCAGCTTGTCCTTGTCGGGTGCGCAAACCTCAAATGCTTTTTCATCCAGTTCGACCGGCGCGGTACAGTTGATAATCACCAAATCTTTGCTTAAATAGGCCTGCTCTTTATAGGCCCGCAGGTTATCGCCGCGTTTGCCCTTGATTTCGTCGGCGTGGGTGTAAAGATTATCCAGTGAGCCATACTTTTTGATCCAGTCGGTGGCGGTCTTGGGGCCAACGTCCGGTACGCCGGGGATGTTGTCGGCGGCATCGCCCTGCAGGGCCATCATGTCGATAATCTGCTCCGGCGTCAGACCCATTTTTTCATGCAGGGCCTTTTTATCCATCACAGTGTCGGTCTTGACATCATAGGTCACCACATGTTTTCCCAAAAGCTGGAGCATGTCCTTGTCCTTGGAGCAGATATAGGCATCGATTCCCTTTTCCGACGCCTGCTTGGCCAGCGTGCCGATCAGGTCGTCGGCTTCCCATCCATCAACCCGGAGTACGGGGATATTCATCGCGTCCAGAATTTCTTCGATGCGGTCAATCTGGGCCGGCAGGTCTTCGGGCATCGGCGGACGATGGGCCTTGTAGTCGGGGTACATATCCACACGGAAGCTGGGGGCTTTCGAATCCATCGTCACGACAAGCATGTCCGGCTTGGCACGGTCAATCAGACCCAAAAGCGCCGTCGTAAACACAAACGCCGCCTTCGTCGGCTCGCCCGACGGCCCCGTCAGCGGCCGCATCGGTGCATAATACGCCGAATAAATATGCGCATGCCCGTCAATGATATATAGTTTTTTTGCCATCTTTTTCATTAGGCCGTCATTCTCACAAAGTGGGAATAACATCGGGTCTTACTATTGATTTTCAGATAATTTAACACAGTCATCCCATAAGTCTGTAAACTTAGCGTTACACCCTGGTTTATTGTAATAAAAAACGCCTTTTCGTCAAGCATTTCTATTACCCCAGTTTGCGAATTTTATTGGCTATCCCAATGTGGCGACTTTTGTGGCCGATACTGCCGAATTACAAGCAATACTCCTCTGCGTAAAATCTTACGACAATCAAAAACCAGGAAAATAAGCCTGCTGAGGGCTGCCAACCATCCGTGGTGAACCGCGTGCTGTCCCACAGAGCGACATGACGCTAAAAGCATCCAGGCGGCTGAATAATACGCCACGCAGCAATGTAAACAACCGGCTAAATGAGCCCTTCCATTGCCCGATATAGCCGATATACCGTATTAAAACATACGCCAGCAGTGCCATCCACACTTGCCATAGAATTGCGTTTTTGCTATGTCCAAGGAAATCGCCAAGCTGCAAAGTCTGTTTTATCTGCTTGAAAAACACCTCTACACCCCAGCGGCATTTGTACAGATCGCAGATGCTGCTTGCCGCCCAAATCATATTGTTTGTGATAAACGTCATCAGTTTTTTCACGCCGTTAACTTCAACATAGGCTGTAACTAAACGCAATCTTTGCGGGTAAGCCTTAGAACTCTTTGGTGTTTCAAGCTCGATTAGGACATCACTGACAATATCACCTTTTGGTTTTGTATGCTGTTTGACAATACGATACTTCATGTTATCTTTGGCACGTGTAACCCAGAAAACACCTCGCATGTCCAGATCAGCAAGATGCGGAAAATCAACGTACGCCTTATCAAAAACGGCTATTTCGCCGCTTTTGAGATTCAGACAGAGCCGATAGGCTTCGGTTGAATCATGTGTCGAAGCCTCTTTGACGACAGCAAATTGAGGCAGAAACGTCTGGAGATTAAGCTGCATGTGGCACTTTGCCGCGGCTTTACGCCTGCGATGTTTGGCCCAGTCAATGCAGTTGGCAACAAGCTGAATCGTGGTCGAGTCAATCGCATAAACTGCCCGCTTAAACCGCCTTGGCAGACCGGAATACTTATGGCCGCGTCCAAAGTCAGAGTGCTTGTTTTGGATATGGGACAGCACATCCCAGAAGAGTGCTTGTGCCATATTGGGGTCTCTGGCCCGGTTTGCATGCGACAGACCGTTCCTGCTGGGCGGTGTCGCACCGCGAATGGTAGACAGGGCTGACGAATGATTACGCAATGTATCAGCTACATCATTGAGTGAGAGGCTGTGAGCGACCTGGACATGTAGCATGGAAACAATATGCGACCAAGGCGAAAATGTGCGTGCTTTTTTGTCAATTCCGAAGGATCGTGCCAATTTTGGTACCAGATGAGCAGGAATATGCTGGCATATTTGTTTGAGAATGGTATATTGATGTTTAGCGGGATTCATGAGTTACTCCTAATTTTTACCAACATTAGTGTAACTCATGCCCCGCTAATTTGAAAGAACCGTCTCATATTTCGATCTTCTATGGGATGCCTGTGATAATTTAACCGAAAATGGGCCTTGTGCATAGTTTTTTCGGGAGGATTTTATAGAGGTTCATTCACACACATATCCACCACGTTCGGCAGAATGGGGAGTGAGGAAATTTAATTGAAATTATTGGAATTCATACCAGACATAGGCGCCGTCAGACAGTTTCAAGCGATATTCGACTTGATTTGCACCGAAATCAACAAATTCAGAGTCAGGGGCGGGCATTTCTTTGGGGCCGATTACGATACCCCAATCCAGAAATCCGCCGCCACTTTGCAACATTAAAACTCTGTATCCCTGTTCATTTACCATTAAAAAACCGTTGTTGATTCGTGGCCACTTATTGGACTTTGACCAACTATTTTCTAAAATACATTTTGGGCCAGAATCTTCTGTTATGTACTTTTTTTCTGGATTTTCTGCCATCCATTGTCGGACTTCATCGATATCCAGCGCAGACTTCGCCCAATCTCGGTAGCCTTTGGTGAAATTTTCATGCCGCGGCGTGTCGTGGAAAAACGGGATTATTACAAAAATCGGAATCAAGTACCACCAGTAGAACTGGTGGTATGAGGAAGGCCCCTAAAAGGAGCCGTTCGGCTTAGTTAGTCATTTCTTCAATTTCATGTTTCTCTTGTTCCTGGATATACCGACGAATTTGTTGCTCATCAAGGCCAAC
>JADHXS010000040.1 GCA_016782835.1 Phycisphaerae bacterium
AGCAAACTTAAAGACAGAATGCGTCGGATAGTCTGGCAGGAGAATGTTCAAAATGTTATCAAATATAGTCATGAAAAACCCGTTATTCGTCGCCTGGAAAAACTCCTCGCGGCATAAAATCGGTCAGTTTGAGTAATTAACAGGCAATAGGCATTTGGCAGGAGGCAGAAGATGGTTGTACGAAGTAGTATGTTTGCGGTGGTGGTTTGTGCGGTATTGTTTGTGGGTTCATGTGCAAACATAGATTCGTTTGCAGGGAATTGGCAGGGCAGCGGGGTTGATTCGGAGGGTAATGCATTCACCTTTGCGGCAAAGGTGATCCCATTGGGCGAGGACAAGTACCGGGTTCTGATACTGGATGCGCTGGACACGGCCAAAGACCCGATGCATGTGATGGACGGTGTGCTGAAGGAAAACCAATATGAGTATACGGCAGATGAGGGGACGTATGTCGGCAGCGGTCAACTCGACGGCGAGGTGTTTGAGGGATACTATAAGGGGCCGGTGGATGGCAGCTTTACAATGCAGCGTGTGAGATAGCTGTGATATTTTATAGTTTCAAATTTTCTATTTAAAAATTCATCCCTGCGCTGGCGCTTCGAGCTATTGGTGCTGCTTAACCTCCATCAGCATATTAGACAGTTCGGCGTGGATGCGGGTGTTGGTGGCGAGGGTTTCGTGAGGGGTGTTTAGTTTTTTACCTGCGAAGTCGGTGACGGTACCGCCCGCTTCGGTCACAATCAACATGCCTGCGGCCATATCGTAAATCTGCAAGTTCAATTCCCAGAAACCGTCCAGTCTGCCACAGGCGACGTAGGACATGTCAATCGCTGCCGAGCCGTAACGCCGGATGCCGCGGATAACGGTTACGACCTTTTCAAAATACGGCAAATTGTTATGTTCCAGATTCTGGCGGACACAGGCAAAGCCGGTGCCAAGGACGCAGTCGCTTACCTTATCACGTTTGGATACATGAATGGGTTTATCGTTGAGGGTGGCGCCGCTGCCATATTCGGCCATGAATAATTCGCCCAGGGCGGGGGCATTGACCGCGGCTAAAATGATTTCGCCGTTGTGTTCCAGCGCGACCGAGTTGCTGAAGAACGGCTGGTCGTGCACAAAGGAGGTCGTGCCGTCGATGGGGTCGATAATCCAGCGGTATTCGTTGCCCGCGTGGCGCCCCGTTTCTTCGCCGAGAATGCTGTGGTCGGGATAGTGCTTTTTAATTTGCTCAACCAAATGTTTCTCAACCGCGACATCGGCCTCGGTAACAAGGTCCTTTTCGCTTTTGCGCGTGATCTGCATCGTCGCCAGCCGAGCCTTATGCTCCAGAGCGATCTTGCTCGCTTGGGTAATAATGTCTTTTAGAAAAGTTTTCAGGATTCAGTCCTCAGTCTTCAGGTTTTTTGTCCACAGATTTCACAGATTATCGCTGATTTATATACATACAGTTCTTTTAGACGGGATTGGGGGGATTTACAAGTGAAAATTGTACATTCTGAAAAGGGACAAAATAAAAACTGCAACAGCATTTGATCCTTGACGTCTGTAAGAGTGTGTGTATATCATATTGTTGGTTTACGAAGGATTTACAAAGGATGGACAGTGAAGCGGAATACTAATCCAAATGCGTTTTTTACGTCTGCCGAACAGGCGCAGATTACCACCGCGATTCAGCAGTCCGAAAAAGCCACCTCTGCCGAGATCAAGCTGATTGTGTTGCGTCACTGCTGGTTGGATATCAAACAAAAGGCTGCTGATCTGTTCAAAAAACACGGCCTTGATAAAACCCGGCAGCGCAACGCGGTGCTGATCCTGCTGGTCACGACTAACGGGGAATTTCTCATCTACGGTGACGAAGGCATCCATCAACAGGTCGGCCAGTCCTTCTGGGATGATATCAAAGGTGCCATGACGGGGCATTTTCGTCAGGACGAATTCGGGACGGGCTTGAAAGTCGGCATCGAACGCATCGGGGAAAAACTGCACGCCTATTTTCCCTGTGGTGCCGACGACCAAAACGAGCTTAGCGATGAGATCGCGTATGAAGAATAATCTTTTTTGCAGTCTGTTCATTGTCTGTGTTGCTTTATGCAGCGTATTGGCTCTGGCGGTGGACACAGAAAAAAGCTACGCCCCGTATCCACAGCCGGACCGGGGGTATGTGACGGACCATGCTCGGCTGCTGACGAGTGAGCAGGAAGAAGAGCTTGAAAGCTGGATTTATACCTGCGAAAAAGAAAACGGATTCGAAATGGCTGTCGTTACGATCGATTCGATCAACGACTACCCCGGTACGGCCAACAGCAGCATAGAGTCATTTGCGACAGGCCTGTTCGATGCATACGGTATCGGCAACATGCCGAGAAACGATGGTGTGCTGCTGGTGGTGGCGGTCAAAGACCGCAAGGCGCGGATTGAACTGGGTGCCTATTACGGTCATTCGCGGGATGGTGCCGCCAACCGTATTATGCAGAAAGTTATTATCCCACAATTTAAAAAAGACCGTTACGACAAGGGCATCATCAACGGCACCCGCGCACTCATCCGTGAATTCGGGCACATGATTCTGATTCCCGGCTGGGTCAAACTGGTTGTCATCGGACTGATTATATTTCTGATACCGGTTACCATCAGCCTGTTCCGCAGCGGCAAGCGCGGCTGGGGCTGGATTTGCGTTGGATTTATCATCATCCTGCTGCTGGTATTATTCGTAATGGCCAAAAAGACTGTCCAAAGCCTGCCGGAGGCCGGTTCTGCCGATGGCGGTGTTGGCGGATTTGGCGGCGGCTTCGGCGGCGGTTTTTCCGGCGGCGGCGGTGCAACGGGGAGTTGGTAGGAGAACAACAATGTATTGTCCGAAATGCAGAACGTTTCCGCTGAAACAGGCAACCGTCAAAGAAGGCGGCGGCGTAGCCATCAATTATTGCAAGCAGTGCAAAGGGTTTTGGCTGGAAAAGGGCGAGTTTGAAAAAGTCAGCCCGTTGGCGATCAAAGACTTATCGCTTCCCGCCGAAGCCAAAAAGGTTTTGCGTGTTTGTCCGGCCTGTCAGGAATTGATGTTTGAATTTTACTATCCTCAAACATACGTCACGGTGGAGATGTGCAAATCCTGCGAAGGTCTTTGGGTTGACGCCGGTGAACTAAAAGAGATCGAAACGGTTCGCGATGGGCTCAAATCAAAAGGCAAATTCCAGGAATATGACGACGTCTGCGGCATCAAAGGCGCATTGCTCAACTTTATCGACAAGGCAATCAACACCCTGCAAGCACTCTGAATTCGAATTTAATATGAATGAGAGCTATTTTGCAACCAACATGACCTCCGCGATCAGTTAATTCAGTTAAGTATAATCACACAACAGGACGTCGAGAATTGATTTTTCATTCGCATGGCTTGCGCCATGGCGTTTTTATGATTTAATCATACCGAAAAAGACAAATCATTTAAGAATCATTTATAGAAGGAGATTTTATGAACGAGAATGTACGACGGAGAGAGTCTGCGCCGGTGAGGGTGCGGGATGAGAGAGAATCCGAACCTCTTATCCGGCCGGGGAGTGCCAGGGCGCTGCGGAATTGGCTGTGGTATTATCTGGGATATTCCGTGCCGGACAGGCGGGTGTGCGGACATCATGCTGCACCGATGGATTATCTGTGGCATGCGTACAGTATCGATCTAAATCAAAGATCAAAGAGTAAAAATCAAAAATATGGAATCACCTCTGGTGATGGCTGTTTAAATAGATCTCTCGACTACGCTCGGGATGACAGTACAAACGGGCGAGGCGAACACGTTCCCGTTAGCGGGGACTGCATTGTGTGGGCTAATCGCGCCGGGGGCAAGACACAGCTTGCGGCGGTTGCGACGCTGTTGGAAGGGCTTTTCAAACCGCGGTGTCAGACGCGGATTCTGGCCGGTTCGCTGGACCAGTCCAGCCGGATGTATGAATATCTGTGCGAGTTTGTCGAGCACAGGTTTAAGGACTCTCTCGCCGGCAAGATGTTCAAAGAGTCCTGCCGTTTTCAAAACGGGGCCACGGTGCAGGTATTAGCGCAATCAGCGCGGGCGGTACGCGGGCGGCATATTCACAAGCTGCGCTGTGATGAGATTGAAATGTTCGACGAAGACGTATTTCATGCGGCCAAGTTTGTGACGCAGAGTACGGAGGGACATCTTGCGGCGATGGAAATGCTCAGTACGATGCACCGTCCGTACGGGCTGATGCAGAAGCTGATTGAAAATGCACCGGAAAGCGGCATCCCCGTTTATAAATGGTGTATGTGGGAAGTGATTGAACGGTGCAGCGAAGACCGTTCATGCAGCCGGTGTCCGTTGAACAGTGACTGCGGCGGCAAGGCCCGGCGGGCGAATGGGTATCTCCGGATCGATGATGCGATCAGCCAGATGCGGCGGAGCAGCCGGGCGGGGTTCGAGAGTGAGATGCTGTGTCTGCGGCCGAATTTGGAGAACTCGGTTTTTGCCGAGTTCGACCCGGACGTGCATGTGCGGCCCGTACCGTACAACCCGGCGCTGCCGCTGTATCGCGCGATGGATTTTGGATTTACGAATCCGTTTGTGTGTTTGTGGATTCAGGTCGACGGCGCCGGCGTGGTGCGGGTGATTGATGAGTATGTTCAAAGCCGAATGCGGATCGCCGAACATGCCGTTGTGTTGAAGGGTCGAACGCCCTGTGCTGAGTCGCAGGTTGCGGGGACATTCGGCGACCCTGCCGGGGCGGGACATGACGGCGTTTCCGGCAGCAGCGAAATCAAGGAATTGGCAAGGGCGGGGATTCGTGTGAAATATCGATGCAGCCGGATTTTGGATGGCATTGAAAAGATCCGTGCGCATTTGCGCGCCGGCGACGGGTCGCACCGGCTTATCGTCGATCCGGGATGTAAGCATTTGATCGAAGCGATGCGGTGTTATCACTATCCGGATGCTAAAGTACCGTCGGAGCTGCCGAAAAAAGATGGCCGTTACGACCACCCCATCGATGCGCTTCGCTATTTTTTCGTCAATGCATTTGTTGAACGTAACAAGCAGACGAGTCGATACTGAATTCGGATGTTTTAAATGACCAGAACGGCCGAAGATGGTCAAATCTCCCTCCTTCGTCAAGAGGTGGGAGATTTTTTTGTTAATTTCGCAAAAAAATTTGAAAAAACCAAAAATTTCCCCAAAAATCGATTTCAAAGCGATTGCATGTAACTTTTGATGGACAAAAGGCTTAAGTTGCAACAAGAGGCTATAACTCTTTTTTTTAAAGTGGTTTATGGGTGGTTTTACGGACGAAAAGTTTGATTTTTAACTTGATTTTTACATTGTTTCAATGTATTATACGCTAACAAATTCGTTTACATGGATGGACTGAAAAGGGGATTGCTTTGTAGTTGAGAGGGTGAGTGTATGATGAAAAGTTACAGGATTTTCAATCACGTAGCGTGTATCACCTTATTAATTGTTGGTTTATTCACATCAACAGTATCCGCGGCTTTGATTGGTTTGACATTAGAGAATTCCCCCGATATTTTTTCCAGCGGCATTGATGTGGTCTACAGCGCCGGTACTCTAACAGCCACCGGCTGGGCGACAGAGTTGGATGCTGATGGCGATGATGTGGATAACCTGGCCATTACCGATACTACATCCAGTTCATTCGCTCTGAGCGCTAGCATTGACGGCAGCGGAACGCTAAGCGATGGTTCGGTAACGATTAGCGGTAAGATTTCGGGATTGGGCTTTAACAGCGGTACATTACTTACCGGTAATATCACCGGATTTGGTTTTGACGAGACCGGCGGCGAGGTTTTGGAATTTGTATTTAATGTTACGGGCGGCGATGCCGCTGATTTATATGGTGACGGATCCATTGGTATCATTATGGGTTTCACGGGTTTTTCGGGCGGCTCCTGGGGTGGTGATTTCGATAATTGCTACGGTTTCCCTGGAGAGGGATACGGCAATGCCGTCAGTGATACGGCTCCGGTCGTTCCTGAGCCTGCTACCCTGGTGTTGCTGGCCGGCGGGGCGCTGTTATTGAAAAGACGTAAGCGATAAATCGCTACTTTGACTGTTTGAATGCAACTCATAATGCAACTCATTAGGCTTGGGGATTTTCGCGGACTAGGCTGATACAGGAGGTATCAGGTGTGACTGTTCACGGAAGGTGGAATACCGATAATTATAGAAACGCTATCATGTTTTATTGCCGTAAATACGGCTACTGTGTTTACTCTTGAGAATATACAGAATTGAAACGAAGAAGGACTATTGATGTCTTTTTTTAAGGGAGAACTCAAATGTGTAAATTAAACAGGAATCTTTTCGTTGGTTTTTTAATGGCTTGTGTCGCTGTATCGGCCTCGGCGGCGCTGATCGGAATTCAGCCGGGCTTTCCAACAACAATCTTTAACGGCGGAAGCACATCGTATGACGCCGCGTCAGATGTCTTAACGATCACTACAATTCCGGTGTTGGTACGGTTCTCGCCGACCACACCTCCACGTGTTGTGCTTCCCGACAACGGCATCAAGAGCATGACGCTCAGTCTGCATGTTGATGAAACGGGGGCCTTTATCGGTGGTGTAGAAGGCGACGACCTTGTCATTCAGGGGCAAGTCGATGAAGACGGGGACGGCATTCCGGATCACACCGGTGTACTATTGGCAGGCGATGTCGTTGAGTTCGGTTTTCTTGATACAGGGGCTCCTACCGACGTTTTTGACTTCCGGATTCAGGTGAACGGCGGCAGTCTCCTTAATGCTTACGGCGAACCCTTTAACGCCAAGGATATCGGCCTGCTGCTGCAGAGCGAGAACTCGAACTTTGCCGGCGATTTTACGGTCAACTTTTCAGGTGGTTCGAAGGGGATTTTAGGCCCCATCGACGCGGTCTGTTCGCTCGAAGCGTCTGTTGAAGGATGTGTTCAGATTCCGGAGGTACCGGTACCCAATGACGGCGACTGTCAGGGGCGCATTATCAAAATGAGCGTCGTATACACGGGTCAGGGGTGTGACGCAAGCAACCATTCGCAGGATGAAAGAGAAGTGAAGTGTATCGGTGACGCAGCCGGCACTCAGCCGGTTTCTATTCTTGTTACTGACAAGAAAGGCGAAAAAATATGGGCTTCGCAAAACGGAGTTTCAGTCGGCGATACCATTCTGATAGACTCTGCAAATGCGGCTGAAACAAAGAAAAAAGGAAAGGCAGAAGGCAAGGAAGGCCGCCTTTCCCCCCATACCCGAATACAAGTATTCAATGCGGGTGGTGAATTAATCCATGAAGTTTTATTCCATACATCCTGTTCACAGCCGTTGAATGTGGGCGACCAATTTGGCGCTTTCCGCATAACTTCGATGCTCACCACCGAGGGTGGTCTGGCTGTCGAAGAAGATCCGACTGTTGACGATGAAATCTGCCTGACAGAACTTCCTTATGTGGCAGGGCCGCATTGTAACGGTAAAGTGACATGCCTGAGATTCCGCTACACCGGTGCCGGTTGTGGGGGTTCGTCTCATACGCAGGACCCTTCGAAGGTTACTTGCACAGGGGACGCTGCTTCCGCTTCGCCGGTTCGCATTGTCGTAACGGATAAAGACGGGAACAAGCAATATCTTGACCAGGCAAATGTTGCACTGGGTGGTGTTGTCGAAGCATCCGCTGCCAATGCAGGTGTCAACGAGTTTACCTCTGAGACAAAGGTTACTATCTACAACGCCGCGGATGAGCAGATCGAATCGGTTATTTTCCACACGTCCTGTTCGCAGCCGCTGAATCTCGGCGACAGGTTTGCGAGCATGGAAATCTACGGTATGGCCACTACTGAAGGTGCGGTTGTATCACAGGAACTGCCGGTCGAATACACCTATACGATTAAAAATAACAGTGCCGGTTATTCGTTGCTTAATGTTAGTGTTATCGATGATATGTACGGCGAAATTCCGGGCAGCCCGATCGCTTTGATAGAAGCAGGCGAGACTGCTACGCTGGTGCTGACCGTCCCGGTCAGTGCGGCTGTTACTAACACCGCTACTGTGACGGGCTATATCGGCGGCATTCTTCAGTGCCAGACTACGGCTACTGCAACGATCACCGAAGCGGTTGCTCCGCCAGCCCCTGTTGCCTGTGAGTCAAAAATCAAGGCAACGCTTCTTAAATACATCGGGCCGGACATTGCAGACGCAACCATTGAGATCGTTGCTGACAGCTTCAAGGAAATACCGGTCATTTACACCGGGATCAACCTGACAAACGGGATGATCGTTTCTTCTCCGACGGAAAATGGTTTCACGATCGATGGAGCTGTTCATAATGAAAGAGATCTGGGCGCAAAGATACACATCTCTATCAATGGTGTTCAGGAATCGATTCACACAAGCTGTTCGGTTCCATATGTAAAACAGGCACCGGCTCCATTAAACGATCCTAAAGGCGCACCTTCTCAGAACTGGTTTGTAATTGAATTCCAGGAAAAAGAATAGAATTCAGACATTTTGAATGAGACCGCAATACTGGAAGAATTGGAAAACGTTAAAGATATGACAGAAATGCTGAATCACTTGTAATATTGGTTGCATCTGTTGTTTTCAAAAGGTTGCCGGAAATTAAAGCCGGCAGCCTTTTTATTCTCTATTCTTCATCATCACTTTCGTGTGAAGTGATGGACAAAAAGAGGCCCCGCCGGGAGGAGGTTTTGGAGCCTCTTTTTTATGCGCGTATCGTGTCGCTTGCGCTCCGCGCTTTTGTTTACAGGCTGTAGGAATCGTAGAAAAACGGGTCGAAGGGCATTGACTCAATCTCATCAAACGAGGCCGGATAGCTGAACGAACCAATCACGGGATTGACGAGTTTTTTGTATTCTTTCATGGACATCCAGATTGCCCGTTCATGTGTTCCCGCCTGAAAAACGATCTGGTTGTCTTTGGCCAGTTTTTTGTCCATCAGCGTGGGCAGGTTATACAGATTACCCAATGGGGGTTCCGCTCCCAGTTCGGTATCGGTGAACAGATGCTCCATTTCCCGTTCATTTGCCAGCCGGACATTTTTGGCTTTGAGATGCTTCTGTAAAGCATAGAGGTCAATCTTTCGGTCCGCCGGCAGCACGCAGAGGTAGAAGCGCCCGTCAGCCCGAGCCACCACGGGCTTGGCAACCTGCCGTCCGGGAACATGTTCGGCGGAGGCAAGCTGCTCGGCCGTATAAACAGGCTTATGCTCGGTGACTTTATACGCACAATGCTGTTCGTTAAGATACTCTAACAATGTCATGTTACGCCTCCTTTCCCGAAAATATCGTCTCCTTATCGTTCTGTGCTTCTATAGAATATACTCTCATTTATATTATACGTCAAAAAGAATAGTGAGTTGTGGTTTTTTTAAAAAAAGCGGCAATAGCAATAAAGTTCCAGGGTAAGTTATGCTGTTTGGAGATTGCGGATGGTTGCTATAGAGATTAACCGTGTCGGGTATGCAGAATTCACGGAATGAAATCCTGTCGTGATTTTCTATTCTTTCAGGCTGTTGAGGATGGAATCGGTATCGACGTATTCGGCGATAAGCTCGTGCAGGCGGTCCACCTTTGTTGTGTCATAGGAGCGAATCTTAAAGCCGAGGTCTTTCATGCGGGCACTGACTTTAAAGGTGTCTTCGTCGCTCATCAGGACGGGAATCCGGCTGCTTTTGAGCAGGGGTTCGATCATGGGATGGATTTCAAAGCCGCCGGTGAGGATCAGTCCGCCGTTGGAGGTGTCCCGCGACAGGACCAACAGCGAGACGAGAATATTGTCGATACGGTCGCCGGGGGTGATGATGAGCGTATTGGTATGGATATGCCGCAGGACATTTTGCGGTTCCATGGCGGCGATGACGGTGTCTTCAATCATGTTGGACAGGGCGTCATGTCCGCAGAGTATCTGGTAGTCAAATTCTTCCGCTAACTGGCCGACGGTGAATGTCGTCAGGCTTCGGTCGTAGGGAATCGCTCCCATCAGGCGGGTTCCGAGCAGTTTGAGACCTTTGCCAACGGTGTCTTTAATTTTGTCATATTTTTCGGGCAGGACTTTGTTCAGGATGACGCCCAGTACTTCCACATTGAAATCCTTGAACAGCGCCAGGCTTAATGCGATTTCGTCGAGGGGTCTGCCGATACCGCCTGAGGTGACGATGACGACGCGGGCATCCAGCAGTTGGGCGACGCGGGCATTGGACAGACCGAAACAACTGCCGACGCCGGCGTGGCCGGTTCCTTCGATGATGACCATCGGGTGGGCTTTGTTCAGTTCGTCCCGGCAGCGAAGGATTTCCTGCTCCAGGGGTTTGACGTCCGGGTTGTTGATGAATTTTCGGGTAAAGCCGTGTTCGATGGCGATGGGGCTTAGAAAATACGGTTCATCCGGCAAATTGAACACCTGATGCATGAGCACGCCGTCTTCGTCGATGTTCTTGTCCTGATAGCGGACATAATGCTGGCCGACGGGCTTGCAATACCCCGGCTGCAAGCCTCTGTCATGCAGAACCTGCATCAGTCCCAGGCTGACGGAGGTCTTACCGCAATCGCGTAACGTCGCACCGATATAAAGTGGCTTCATAGACATATTAAAAATCAAAAATTAAATATCAAAATTATGGAGTCCGCCTTTGGCGGATGACTTCTTTAATAAGGCTATTTTATACTCGAAAATGGGTCAGAGTAAAGGGTTTGTTGGTCGATTTTGGTCAAATAAACCACTGTGTTGGTGAAAAAGCTTGAAATCCGGCGAATAGGCAGGTTTAATTGGGATTAGGAAAATGTTTCTTACGGTCATCCTGAGCAGAGCGAAGGATCTATACTTGTGTATTGTTGGCGGCGTTGAGATTCTTCGGCTTCGCCTCAGAATGACATCTTCTTACGCTTAAGAATGGGTTATGGCATGATTCAAAAAGTGACGATTATCGGTGACGGCGGAATGGGTTGCGTCTGTGCGATACTGCTGTGCGAAAACGGCATTGATACGACGCTGTGGGGGCACGATACAGCACAATTGGCGGCAATTGCGAAGGCTAAAGAGAATGTGTTCTTTTTGCCGGGGCATCCGTTGCCGGAAGCACTGAAGTACGAGGCCGACGACGCTAAGGCATTGGCTGATGCGGGATTGATCGTTTCGGCGGTGCCGTGCCAGTTTTTGCGGGGTGTGTGGAAGCGGCTGAAACCGCATGTGCCTGCGGGTGTACCGATTGTCAGCATTACCAAGGGGATTGAAAACGGGACGCTGCTTCGCCCGACGCAGATACTATCGGAAATATTGGAAGGTGCCAATCCGCTCAGCGTTCTGTCCGGGCCGAACATTGCCGATGAATTGGTGCGCGGGCTGCCCGCGACGGCTACGGTGGCGTGTCCTGACGCAGCGCTGGCACAAGCCGTTCAGCAGGCGTTCAATACGCTGCGGTTCCGGGTGTATACCAATGACGATTGTGTCGGCGTGGAACTGGCCGGCGCGATGAAGAATGTGATAGCGATTGCCGCGGGCATCATCGACGGAACGGCTGCCGGCGACAATGCCAAGGCTGCGCTGATTACGCGCGGGTTAGCTGAAATACAACGGCTCGGTGTGGCACTGGGGGCGCATGAAAAAACCTTTGCGGGATTAAGTGGATTAGGGGATTTATTTACAACCTGTGTGTCGCCGAAAGGGCGGAACCGTTCATTTGGTGAACATATTGGCAAAGGAATGAGCGTTCAGGCGGCGATTGATTCAACGCAATGCGTTGTCGAGGGTGTGCCGACCTGTAGTGGGATTGTCGCGCTGGCCAAACAGCACAATGTCGAAATGCCTATCACCGAGGCAATCTATTCCATCATCAACGGCGAAAAGACCGTCCCCGAAGCCATCACCGAACTGATGACCCGCGAATTAAAGGCCGAGTAAAACGAAACCGCGGATTACGCGGATTTTCGCAGATTAAACAAAAATATTCCGTGTAAGTCTGTGAATTCTGTGGTTAATGATCTCTGTGGTCATCTGTGGCAAAATCACAGGTATTCGATTTGTTTTGGGGACAGGCGTTTGAGTTGGGTCAGTTGGTTGTGGCCGAGCGTGGCCTCGATTTGTACCGTGCTGTCGAAGTATTCCTCGCTTAAATTTTTGCCCACGGTTTTCAGGTAGCTTTGCAGTTTGCCGTCGGCGGCGTCGGCGGTGATGCGTACGCGGAGATGGCCGCCGTGAACTTTTTCGGTGACGGTTTTGGCGAGCAGGTCCAGATTCAGGCCCGTCTTGGCGGAGATGCTGACCGCGTTAGGAAACACCGTTTGCACGGAGTCAAACACCGCGCGGTTGGCGATGTGGTCGGATTTATTCAACAGGACCAGCATGTCTTTTTGGCTGCAGCCGATTTCTTTCAACACCGTCTCCACACTTTTGATTTGTTCAAACGCGTCGGGGCTGGAGGCATCGACGACGTGCAGGAGCAGGTCGGCATTGACGGTTTCCTCCAGCGTGGCTTTGAACGAGGCGACGAGGTGGTGGGGCAGTTTGCTGACGAATCCGACGGTATCAGACAACAAGACTTCGACGCCGGGGGCGGTTTCCCATTTTCGCGTGCGTGTGTCGAGTGTGGCGAAGAGTTTGTCCTCGACATAGACGCCCGCATCGGTGAGTGCATTCATCAACGTACTTTTTCCGGCGTTGGTATAGCCCACAATTGAAATTTTGTAAAATTCGCTGCGTCCGTCGATTTCTCGCATCTTGCGTTTGTCAATGGCCGCGATATCGCGTTTTAGTTCGGTGATGCGTTTATTGACCAGACGCCGGTCGATCTCCAACTGTTTTTCACCGGTTCCGCGTGTACCGATGCCGCCGACGGCGCCTGCGGCAGTTCCGCCGCCCGCTCCGGCCACCGAGTCCAGGTGCGACCACATGCGTGTCAGACGCGGGTAGGTATATTCCAGTTGCGCCAGTTCAACCTGCAGCTTGGCCTGTTTGGTCTGGGCGCGGGTGGCGAAAATATCGAGAATCAGTTCGCTGCGGTCCAGCACCTTGACCTCGACGATCTTTTCGAGTTCGCGGATTTGTCCCGGCGACAGGTCGTTGTCGAAGATAACCACGTCGGCCTCTTTGGCCTCGACTTTTTCAGCGAGCATTTTGGCCTTGCCTGAGCCGATATAAGTGGCGGGATTGATGCGGCCGATTTTTTGGATGAACTGGTCAACGATAACAGCGCCGGCGCTTTCGGCCAGGGCTGTCAGTTCCTGCAGGATATTCTCATTGTTGGTGTTCTTGTGTTTGCCTCTCGGTACGGCGCCGACCAAAACGGCCCGCTCCTGATGGACTTTTAACTGATCTCGCATTTTTTCCAAATTGCTTTATGGCCTCCGGAATTTCTTAAATTTGAGTTGCTTTGTCAAACGTATCTGTCGCCCCTTCGGGGCTAAAGAAGGGGAGATGCCCTTCTTTCCGGGGGTTCACACCCCCGGCTATTATACGATGACCCCTTCGGGGTCTGAAAATACATATTTCCTACAAAGCAATTTCGATTCTGCTTTCTCTAATCATTATACCCGATTGATTTGAAAATCTCAATGGCCGTTCATATTTTGGAATCCATGGATTCGGCAAATTTTGCTTGTCGAGCCGGCGGGCGATAATTAAAATTGCCCCCTTTTGTGAACGGCCCAAAACGATTATACTGTCGGGTACTTATGGAACAGACAGAGTTCAATTATTATCAGGATCGCCGGAAACGGCAAAAAACACTCCGGCTGGTGGTGACCGAGGGGATTTTTTCCCTGATCGCCATCGGCCTGCAGCAGACGTTTTATATCCCGTTTTTGAATGCGATGGGGGCCAGCAAGCTGCAAATTGGTATTGCGGCGGGTATCCCGGCGCTGATGACGGGGTTGATCCAGCTTTGGGTTCCGATGCTGCTGGGGTCGGTTCGGGGGTACAAAAAAGTCGTTGTGGCCAGTGTTTTTGCGCATGGGGTCAGTTATTTGCCGTTTGCGATAATCGCGTTCTGGCACGGGTCTAACGCGGTCTGGCTGTCGATTGCGGCGATGGGGGTCAATGCCGCGGCGATGGGATACGGGTCGGCGGCCTGGAGCGACTGGATGAGCTACCTGGTTCCCCGACGCCGCCGCGGAGTTTATTTCTCCAATCGAAACCGCATCCTGACGCTGACACAGTTGACCACCTCGCTGCTGGCGGGACAGTTCCTGGATACCTTTCCGGGAAAAACCCTGCTGATTTTCTCGATTATCTGGACGGTCAGTGGTATCACCCGGTCGATTGGCGGCTGGATTATGGGATTGCAATATGAGCCGCCCGCGGTCAGTCAGCGCCCGGTGGAAGAGGGCAGCTTTCGGGATTTTATCCGGAAACTGCCGAAGCATGCGTTCGGGCGTTTTGTGCTGGCGTTTTCACTGCTGAGTTTTGCGGCGAATTTCAGCGGCCCGTTCTTTGCCATCTATATGCTTAATGATTTAAAGCTGAATTATCTTCAATATACGATTCTCGCCACGATTCCGTCGCTGGTGATTATTCTGACCACACGTTTCTGGGGGCGGATGTGCGACCGCATCGGCTATGTGATGCCGATGCGTCTGTTTGCGACGATGATAGTCGGGTTGCCGCTGGTGTGGGTGCTGACGCGGACGTATTGGCATTTGATGGTGGTGCAGATGTTCGCGGGAATGGCCTGGGGCGGCATGCAGATGGCCAGCTTTAATTATACGCTGGATGCGATCGGGCCGAACAACCGGCTTCGCTCGATTGCCTATCTGAATGTGATTAATTCGTTTTGCATCTTTCTCGGGTCGATGGCAGGGGGATTCATGGGGCCGCATCTGCCGCAGTTCAGCGAAAGCTGGATTCACAGTATTTTTGTCGCCAGTGTGTTGATGCGGATTGCCCCGGTGCTGTTGTTCCAGACGCTCCCCGGAGATATCCCCGGGCACGCGAAAATGTCGGCGACGGAACGGTTTTTCTTCGACCCGCGCCTGTCGCTGCGGGTCGGCTTTGACCGGACCATCTTCGGCCGGGACAAACGACAGATTTAAGCTCGGGTTTTGGATTTGATATTGCGCTTTTGCATGGTATAATTACGCATAATTCCATGATAATGATTGAAAAATTGCTCCCAGCTACACCAATTTAGTGAGGTGTTTTTTGGTTGAAGAAATAACAAATCGCAGGCCCATTAAGGCGAGAAATGCTGTTTGGGCATCGAAGATTGCTTCTTCGCTGGTAAGGTTAAAAATAAGGCCTAATACAATTTCGCTGTTAAGTATTGTATTTGCATTATTATCCGGGGTTAGTTTTGCGATATCATCATCTTTTGATCTTTGGGGCAAGAGTGTTTTGCTGTTTCTTGGAGCTGGCTTTATTCAGTGCCGTTTATTGTGCAACTTGTTTGATGGAATGGTTGCGATTGAAGGCGGAACGAAGTCGAAGTCTGGTGAGGTGTTTAATGATTTTCCTGATCGACTAGCGGACCCTCTAATCTTGATCGGAATTGGCTATGCGCTTAGAGGACTGCCTTTTGCGGTTGAACTGGGCTGGTTGGCAGGGATGCTGGCCGTGATGACGGCTTATGTCAGGTACTTAGGTACTGCGGCTGGAGCAGGTAGCTTTTTTTGGGGGCCGATGGCAAAGCAGCATCGCATGGCCGTTGCAACGATAGCATCAGTACTGCAGGGGATTGCTGTTTTTTGGTATAAGCCTTTGTATCTGTTGTATGCCGGATTGGTTATTATTGTAGTGGGTTGCATTATTACTGTTTTCAAGCGGGTCATGAAGATTGTCAGGATTTTGGAGCAGTCATCGTAGTGACGGAATTGCTTGCGAAAATTATATTGTATTTATGTCGTTTGGTTTCTGGTGTGCAAGTGGAAATCAGGGACGTCGATTTATTTTCCGGAACGGTAATTTTTTATGCAAATCACAGCAGCCATTTGGATGCAATGGTTATTCTGTCACTTTTGCCGGAAGAACGCAGAAAAAAAACATTCATTGTGGGCTCTAAGAAATACTGGCAAGCTAACGCGATACGCAGATATATTTCCAATAGCGTTTTTAGGACGGTGATGATTGATCGGGCCGGTGAAAGTAATACATCAGGAGCGTTTGCCGCACTATCCGAGATGTCAAAGGTGTTGGAGCAAGATTGTTCGATCATAATTTTCCCGGAAGGGACGCGCAGTTCAGAGGGCACGATTTCAGATTTTAAGCGGGGTATTTATCATATAGCGAAGAAAAACAGCGATATTAAGCTTGTTCCTGTTTATTTAGAGAATATGAACAGAATTATGCCCAAAGGCGAGCTTATTATTATCCCGTTGTTGGGACGTGTAGTGTTCGGCAAGTCAATAACATTACTTGAAGGTGAGGATAAGGAAGCATTTTTAGCTCGGGCACGAAATGAACTTGTTGATTTAGGTGGAAACAGCCTTGGATAATGAAATAAAATGTTTGTTTGGCGGGATTTTATCACTTCTTACTATTGCCTCGGTGACAGGCTTTATATTGGCGAGAAAATATAAAGGGTCGTCTGCGAAAAATGTTATCGACAATCTTAACGCACGGACCAAGGCCTGGTGGCAGATGTGCGCGATATTTGCTGTATCTTTGTTGGTTGGTAATGCCGGCTCGGTAATACTTTTTGCCATTATGAGTTTTTTAGCGTTGCGGGAATTTATAACTCTTACACCAACAAAAAAAGGAGATCACAAGACGTTGTTCTGGTTGTTTTTTATAATCCTGCCTTATCAATACTACTTGGTCTATACACGATGGTATGGAATGTTTGCCATCATGATTCCCGTCTATGCGTTTTTGTTAATTCCAGTTCGTAGTGCTTTGGCCGGAGATACAAAAAATTTTCTGGAACGAACTGCAAAAATTCAATGGGGGGTTATGGTTTGTGTCTATTGTGTGAGCCATGCCCCGGCATTGCTGATTCTTGATATTCCAGGTTACGCAGGTGAAAACGTAAAGTTATTACTGTTTTTGACAGTGGTTGTTCAGATGAGTGATGTTTTGCAATATGTTTTTGGCAAGACACTTGGTAAACATAAGGTTGTGCCGGATGTCAGTCCCAATAAGACATGGGAGGGGTTGGTTTGTGGAGTGGTTTCAGCTTCACTTATCGGCATGGGGCTATGGTGGAGTACGCCCTTTTCTCCATGGGCGGCACTGGTGATTTCTTTGGTGATAACTATCATGGGATTTGCCGGCGGGGTGGTAATGTCTGCGATAAAAAGAGACCGTGGTATTAAAGATTTTGGTAATATTATACAGGGCCATGGCGGGATAATGGATCGGATAGATTCGTTATGTTTTGCTGCCCCTGTATTCTTTCATATAGTCAGGTATTATTATACATGGTAAGATGCAAACTAAGTGATGAGCGATTTTGATTTTTATCGAGTAAGTTAGAGATAAATACGTTTTGAATTTTGGAGATATCGATGGATTTATTTGAAGCGGTTAAAAAGCGGCACAGTTATCGGGGGGTGTTTACGGATAAAGCGGTTCGGCGCGAGGATTTAGTGAAGATTGTGCAGGCGGGGCTGGATGCGCCGTCGGGGTGTAATAAGCAGACGACGCGGTTTGTGATTGTTGATGAGCCGGAGTTGGTGGCGAAAATCGCACAAATGCACCCGGCCAATAAGGCGATAAATCAGGCGAAGGCGTTTATCGCGTGCATTATTGATAAGAATCCGGACACGGTGTACGAGGGATTTGAATTTGAGGTTGAGGATTGTGCGGCGGCGGTCGAGAATATGCTGCTGGCCATTACGGCGTTGGGGTATGGCAGTGTCTGGATCGACGGCTGGCTGCGGGGGGCCGGGCGCAATGAGGCCATCGGCAAATTGCTGGCTGTGCCGGATGAAAAGATTGTTCGGATTCTATTGCCGATTGGTGTGCCTGCGGAAGCCTACAAACAGCCGGAGAAAATGCCCTTTGAACAACGCGCCTGGTTTAATAAGTATGGACAATAAGAAATGAGTATTCCCGAAAATTTACGCTGTCCCAAATGCGGGTCGGATGATATTGCGGAAATCGTCTATCAACCGGCTGAAATGACCGAAGAACTTCTGCGCTGTGTGCAGGAAAAGAAGGTCCTGATTCGCAACGAACCGGCCCCGGAAAATCCCCCCCGTTATTATTGCTACTATTGCGGCTATGAGTGGTAATTTAAATGGCGCTATTGTGTTTCTTCCTGATGTTTTTTTAAAGGATGGAAATTGACATCAAGCACTTCAAGCCGTTTTGCATGTTCAGCCAGCCGTTCATAGAAATCGTCATAGTTTTTCTTTTCTGCTGGTGTCCAGACGACCTCCGCCAGGGCGCACATTCGCGGCAGGGCCATGTACTCGACATGTTTGGCATCCAGAATATACTCTGTCCAGACCTGTGCCTGGGCGCCGAGAATGTGTTTGGCTTCTTCCTGGGTTAGCGTCTCGGGGATCGGTTCATAGCCGTACACTTTTTCCAGCGGAGAGAAGCCGCCGATGGCGAGCGGTTCGCCTTCCGGATTAGCCTGATAATGGTCGAAGTAGGTGTGTGAGTTCGGCGCCATGACGACATTGTGTCCGGCCTTGGCAGCGGCAATGCCGCTCTCAGTCCCGCGCCATGACATCACAACTGCCCCCGGTGCCAATCCGCCTTCGAGAATTTCGTCCCAGCCGACCAGCCGCCGGCCGCGGGCGTCCAGAAACGTATCCATCCGCTTGATAAACCAGCTTTGCAGTTCTTCTTCATTCGCCAGTCCCAGTTCCTTCATGTGTGCCTGGGCCTGCGGGCTGTTTTTCCAATGGTTTTTCGGCACTTCGTCGCCGCCGATGTGAATATACGTCGACGGGAACAAACCCATTACCTCCGTCAGCACGTTCTGCAAAAACGTAATCGTGCTTTCCTGCACGTTGAACACGTCCTCGCCATAGCCCCACCATGTGCAGACATCGAATTTCTTATCATCGTTTCTCAATTCCGGATACGCGGCAATGGCCGCTTGGCTATGGCCCGGCATTTCGATCTCCGGCACAACCGTAATGTAGCGGTCTTTTGCATATGCGACGACTTCACGAATGTCGTCCTGCGTGTAAAATCCGCCGTGCGGTATACTGTCAAACGGCCAGGGTTTGGGACCCCGGGCATGGCCGACGATCGTTTCCTTGCGCCAGGCGCCAACCTCGGTTAATTTTGGATATTGCTTAATTTCGATGCGCCATCCCTGGTCGTCGGTCAGGTGCCAGTGAAAGACATTCATTTTGTGCAGTGCGATTAAATCGATGTACTTTTTTACGAATTCTTTGGGCATAAAATGACGGCATACATCCAAATGCATTCCCCGCCACTGAAATCGCGGGTAATCGGTGATCTTAACACACGGCAGACGCCAGGCGGTATCCCTGACTTTGTCGGAACTGTAAATCGCCGCCGGCAGAAGCTGCTTGATGGTAACCAGCCCATAGAAAAGCCCGGCTTCTTTGGCGGCTTCTACTTGAATGGTATCGTTGCTGACAGCCAGCCGATAGCCTTCCGGACCCAGTTCCTTCTCCAATGCCCCATCCAGTTTCAGGGTAATGGTGTTTGTTTTTTGTTCGCTGTTGTTGACGATTCTCAACTGAAAACCCATCGCAGGCGAAAGTATCTCGTTGAGCATCGCCGCTACCGAGTGTGTGTTCTCATTGGCGATAACCTGTGTCCCCGGATCAAAGGTAAAATAGCCGTTCTGCGACTGCACGTTAACGGGTTGGGGGATAATTGAGTACATCGTATTTGAATAGCTATAAATTGCAGTCAGGTGAATAATAATAAAATACGCACATTTTTTGAGACTGTAGCAGCAATACAGAGTTTTTTTGAAGTTTTTGGCATCTTGAAGCCGATATCTAATATAGAAACGTAAATCTATATTGGAGGTTATCAAGATGCTTGGACCAGGTGAATATGTAGCAGATGAAACG